>NZ_CP157875.1:155000-277500 GCF_040215105.1 Aeromonas veronii | reverse complement strand
CTCGTGCAGTACTCCGTCGATCTCGACTTCAGTAACCGCACAACCGGGCATAGATGACAGCAAAATACGACGCAGAGCATTGCCCAGCGTGTGACCAAAGCCACGCTCAAGCGGCTCGAGAGTCACTTTCGCGTGAGTCGGGCTAACTTGCTCGATGTCAACTAGCCGCGGTTTAAGAAAATCTGTTACAGAACCCAGCATTGTGTCCTCTCTTTAGAAGCTAGCTTTACTTGGAGTAAAGCTCGACGATCAGCTGTTCGTTAATGTCGGCAGACAGGTCGGAACGCTCTGGCAGGCGCTTGAAGGCACCTTCCATCTTAGCAGCGTCAACCTCTACCCAAGTCGGCTTCTCGCGCTGACCAGCAACTTCCAGGGAAGCTTTGATACGCGCTTGCTTTTTAGCCTTCTCACGAACGCAGATCACGTCCTCAGGGGATACCTGGAAAGAAGGAACATTCACGACACGGCCGTTTACCATGATGGCTTTGTGGCTCACCAGCTGACGAGATTCAGCACGAGTGGCGCCGAAGCCCATGCGGTAGACGACGTTGTCCAGACGACCTTCCAGCAGCTGCAACAGGTTTTCACCGGTGTTACCCTTTTGACGGGCAGCGTCGCGGTAGTAGTTGCGGAACTGTTTTTCCAATACGCCGTAGATACGACGTACTTTTTGTTTCTCGCGCAGTTGCACACCGTAGTCGGACAGACGCGCTTTACGCGCACCGTGTTGACCAGGAACGGTGTCAATCTTGCACTTAGAATCAATCGCACGAACACCAGACTTCAGGAAGAGGTCGGTGCCCTCACGACGGCTAAGCTTAAGCTTAGGACCGATATATCTTGCCATCTTCTTTCTCCAACAATCCTAGACCAAGTAGCTACCAGCGTTACACGCGGCGCTTCTTGGGAGGACGACAACCGTTGTGCGGGATCGGAGTCACATCAGTAATGTTAGTGATGCGGAAACCAGCCGCGTTCAGAGCGCGGATGGAAGACTCACGACCGGGACCCGGACCTTTGACCATGACTTCCAGGTTCTTCACGCCGTATTCTTTGGCGATCTCACCAGCACGCTCAGCAGCTACCTGGGCAGCAAACGGAGTGGACTTACGGGAACCACGGAAACCGGAACCACCAGAGGTAGCCCAAGACAGAGCATTGCCCTGACGGTCAGTAATGGTCACGATTGTGTTGTTGAAAGATGCATGAACGTGCGCAATACCGTCGCTCACTTGCTTTTTAACGCGCTTGCGAGCACGAGTCGGAGTTTTAGCCATTTTCTACCTTCCCGTTACTTCTTGATAGCCTTGCGCGGACCCTTACGGGTACGAGCATTGGTCTTGGTACGTTGACCACGAACAGGCAGGCTACGACGGTGACGCAAACCACGGTAGCAACCCAGATCCATCAATCGCTTGATGTTCATGGAAATCTGACGACGCAAGTCACCTTCAACGGTGAATTTACCTACTTGCTCGCGCAGACTCTCGATCTGAGCTTCGTCCAAGTCTTTAATTTTCACATTCTCAGCAATACCGGCTGCGGCACAGATGGCCTTGGAGCGGGTACGACCGACGCCATAAATTGCAGTCAACGCAATGACTGCGTGCTTATGGTCAGGAATGTTAATGCCAGCGATACGGGCCACTGTTCACTCCTACGTAGCGTAGATAACGACCACCACAAAGCCCGTGAGCGGATACGTGGCGGTCAACCAATACACAACAAAAGTTGGCTGGCTATATTAGCCAGCACAACTATTTGTTGCAAGTACTAACCGTAAAAAATTAGCCTTGGCGCTGTTTATGCTTTGGCTCACTGCAAATCACACGCACCACACCGTGACGCTTGATGATTTTGCAGTTACGGCAGATTGCCTTAACGGAAGCACGAACTTTCATTGCTTAACTCCGTAACTACGCCGACCTTTAGCGGCCGTAGCCCTTCAGGTTGGCCTTCCTCAGGACGTCGCCATATTGATGAGACATCATATGGGTTTGTACCTGAGCCATGAAGTCCATGATAACCACCACGATAATCAGCAGCGAAGTGCCACCGAAATAGAACTGTACGTTCCAGGCAGTCATCAAGAACTGAGGTACCAGACAGATAAAGGTTATATAGAGCGCACCTGCCAATGTCAGGCGTGTCATAACCTTATCGATGTAACGTGCTGTCTGCTCGCCCGGGCGAATCCCCGGGATAAAGGCTCCACTCTTCTTCAGGTTATCTGCTGTCTCGCGGGGGTTGAATACCAACGCGGTATAGAAGAAGCAGAAGAAGATAATGGCTGCTGCATAGAGCATTTCATACAGGGGCTGACCCGGCTGCAGGACCATAGAGACCTGTTGCAGGATATCAGCGACCTTGCCCTCGCCCTGACCAAACCAAGAGGTAATGGTCCCAGGGAAGAGGATAATGCTCGATGCGAAAATCGCAGGAATCACACCGGCCATATTCACTTTCAATGGCAGGTGTGTGCTTTGCGCGGCGAATACCTGGCGGCCTTGTTGACGTTTGGCATAGTTAACGACGATACGACGCTGACCACGCTCCACGAACACCACAAAGTAAGTCACTGCGAAAACAATCAAGCCCAGCAACAACAACAGCAGGATGTGCAATTCCCCTTGACGTGCCTGTTCGGCCGTAGCGCCAATGGCATGAGGCAGACCGGCAACGATACCTGTGAAGATAATCAACGAGATACCATTACCAATCCCACGCTCGGTAATCTGTTCACCCAACCACATCAAGAACATGGTACCGGTGACCAGACTCACAACGGCTGTGAAATAGAAGCCCAAACCCGGATGAGTCACGAGTCCTTGCATCATATTCGGCAGACCGGTTGCGATACCAATGGCCTGGAAAGTTCCCAAAACCAGCGTGCCCCAACGGGTATATTGGCTAATCTTGCGACGGCCGGCTTCACCTTCCTTCTTGAGTTCAGCAAGAGCGGGGTGAACCACAGTCAGCAGCTGGATGATGATCGACGCCGAAATGTACGGCATGATCCCCAGCGCAAGAATAGAAGCACGCGAGAGTGCACCACCACTGAACATGTTGAACATCTCAATGATGGTGCCCTTCTGTTGTTGGAACAACTCGGCCAGTACGGCGGCGTCAATACCAGGAATCGGCACATAAGAGCCTGCACGGAAAACGATAATCGCCCCGAGAACGAAGAGCAGACGGCTCTTCAGTTCACTCAGACCACCTTGTGCTTTAACATCCAATCCTGGTTTCTTAGCCATTGTACTGATTATTCCTCGATTTTACCGCCAGCGGCCTCGATGGCTGCACGTGCACCCTTGGTGACGGACAGACCACGAACAGTCACAGCACGGTCAATGTTGCCAGACAGAACAACTTTAGCGAACACGATGTTTTTGGTAATAACACCGGCTTGCTTCAGAGTGCTCACATCGACCACATCACCTTCTACCAGGGCGATTTCGTTCAGACGCACTTCGGCAGACACCAAAGATTTGCGGGAGAAGAAACCGAACTTCGGCAGACGGATTTTCAAAGGCATCTGGCCACCCTCGAAGCCGTTGCGAACTTTGCCGCCACCGGAACGAGAAGTTTGACCTTTAACACCACGACCACCAGTTTTGCCCAGACCAGAACCGATACCACGGCCCGGACGGTGCTTAACGCGCTTGGAACCAGCGGCCGGAGACAGAGTATTCAGACGCATGCTTAGCCCTCCACCTTAACCATGTAATAAACCTGGTTGATCATGCCGCGTACGCAGGGAGTATCTTCCAGCTCAACGGTGTGACCAATGCGACGCAGACCCAGACCACGCAGAGTCGCCTTGTGCTTTGGCAGACGGCCGATAGAGCTGCGAGTTTGAGTTACTTTTACAGTGTTAGCCATGTCGCATTACCCCAGAATTTCTTCAACGCGCAGACCACGCTTGGCAGCGATCTGTTCCGGCGATTGGCCGTGTACCAGAGCGTCTACAGTTGCGCGAACAACGTTGATTGGGTTGGTGGAACCGTAGGTCTTAGCCAGCACGTTGTGGATACCAGCCACTTCCAGCACGGCACGCATGGCGCCGCCGGCAATGATACCAGTACCTTGGGAGGCCGGCTTCATGAACACGGTGGAGCCAGAGTGAACACCACGCACCGGGTGGTGCAGAGTGCCGTTGTTCAGCTCAACCTTGTTCAGGTTACGCTTAGCCTGTTCCATTGCCTTTTGAATGGCAGCCGGAACTTCACGGGCTTTACCGTAACCGTAACCTACACGGCCGTTACCATCACCCACCACGGTCAACGCGGTGAAGGACATGATACGACCACCTTTAACAGTTTTCGAAACACGGTTTACTGCAATCAGCTTTTCTTGCAGTTCGCCGGCTTGAGATTCGATTTTAGCCATCTTCGACTCCTAGCTTAGAACTGAAGACCAGCGTCACGAGCAGCGGCAGCCAGAGCGGCTACACGACCGTGATACTTGAAACCGGAACGATCGAAAGATACGTTCTGAACGCCTTTGGCAATCGCACGCTCAGCGATAGCTTTACCTACAGCGGTAGCTGCATCAGCATTACCGGTGTATTTGATAGCTTCACTGATGGCTTTCTCTACTGTGGAAGCAGAGGCCAGAACTTCGGAACCGTTGGCTGCGATAACCTGCGCATAGATATGACGCGGGGTACGGTGAACAACCAGACGGGTAGCTCCCAGTTCCTGCATCTTTTTCCGAGCACGAGTAGCACGACGGAGACGAGCTGCTTTCTTGTCCATAGTGTTACCTTACTTCTTCTTAGCTTCTTTAGTACGCACTTGCTCATTGGCATAGCGTACACCCTTGCCCTTGTAGGGCTCCGGAGCGCGGTAAGAACGGATATCGGCGGCGACTTGGCCAACCAGCTGCTTGTCCACACCACGGAGAACGATCTCAGTAGCGGTCGGGCATTCAGCGGTGACACCAGCCGGCAGCGCATGCTCTACCGGGTGAGAGAAGCCCAGAGCCAGCGCGACAGCATTGCCCTTGATGGAGGCTTTGTAACCTACACCAACCAGCTGCAGCTTGCGCTCGAAGCCTTGGGTAACACCGATTACCATGTTGTTGACCAATGCACGGGCAGTACCGGCCTGAGCGTCAGCACCAGCGATGCCGTCGCGCGGGGCGAACTTCAGTACATTGTCTTCTTTGGTCACTTCTACACCGGCGTGGATGGAACGAACCAGGGAACCTTTACCACCTTTGATGGACAGTTCCTGACCGTTCAGAGTCACCTCTACGCCAGCAGGAATAGTGACGGGTGCCTTAGCAACGCGAGACATTTCCGACCTCCTATTAAGCGACGTAGCAGATGATCTCACCACCCATGCTTGCCTTGCGGGCAGCACGGTCGGTCATCACACCTTTAGACGTGGACACGATAGCAACACCGAGACCGCCCATGACTTTCGGCAGATCAGTAGTGCGCTTGTAAATACGCAGGCCGGGACGGCTCACGCGTTGGATCAGTTCTACAACCGGCTTGCCCTGGAAATATTTCAGTTCAATTTCCAGTTCCGGCTTCACGTCACCAGCTACGGAGTAGCCAGCGATGTAACCTTCTTCTTTCAGCACTTTGGCAATAGCCACTTTCAGCTTGGAAGAAGGCATGGAAACCGCAACTTTGCTCGCCGCCTGACCGTTACGGATGCGGGTCAGCATATCCGCGATCGGATCTTGCATGCTCATAGTCTAACTCCCGAGATTCTTACCAAGAGGCCTTTTTGAGGCCTGGAATTTCGCCCTTCATGGCATGCTCACGCACCTTGATGCGGGACAGACCAAACTTGCGCAGGAAACCGTGCGGACGACCAGTAATATTGCAACGGTTACGCTGGCGGGACGGACTGGAATCACGGGGCAGCTGTTGCAGTTGCAAGACAGCGTCCCAACGCGCTTCTTCAGAAGCGTTCATATCAACGATGATAGCTTTCAGCTCGGTACGCTTGGTCGCGAACTTGGCTGCCAGCTTCGCACGCTTTGCTTCGCGCGCTTTCATGGATGTTTTAGCCATAACCCTAACCTTACTTGCGGAATGGGAAGTTAAAGGCAGCCAGCAGAGCACGGCCTTCTTCGTCGGTATTCGCGGAAGTGGTGATGGTGATATCCAGACCACGGACGCGATCGACCTTGTCATAGTCGATTTCCGGGAAGATGATTTGCTCACGCACGCCCATGGAGTAGTTACCACGGCCATCGAACGCCTTGGCGTTCAGACCACGGAAGTCACGGATACGCGGTACGGAGATGCAAATCAGCCGTTCCAGGAACTCCCACATACGCTCGCCACGCAGGGTTACTTTACAACCTATCGGGTAGCCTTCACGAATCTTGAAGCCCGCAACAGATTTGCGTGCTTTGGTGATCAGCGGTTTCTGACCGGAAATGGCAGCCATATCGGCAGCAGCATTTTCCAGCAGTTTCTTGTCAGAGATCGCTTCACCAACACCCATGTTCAGGGTGATTTTCTCGATCCGAGGGACTTGCATGATAGTCTTGTAACCGAACTGCTTGGACAGTTCATTTACTACATCGGATTTGTAGTAATCATGCAGTTTCGCCATCGTTAAACTCCAATTACTTCACAAGTTCGCCGGTGGATTTGAAGAAACGGACTTTCTTGCCGTCTTCAATCCGGAAACCAACGCGGTCAGCCTTGCCAGTGGCAGAGTTGAACAGCGCGATGTTAGATACATCGATGGGGGCTTCTTTGGTGACGATACCGCCAGCCTGACCCAGTGCGGGTACCGGCTTCTGGTGTTTCTTCACCTGGTTGATGCCTTCAACGATTACCTTACCTTTTGCAATCAGGACTTGAGTGACTTTGCCACGCTTGCCCTTGTCTTTGCCGGTAAGAACAATTACTTCGTCTTCGCGACGGATTTTAGCTGCCATCGTTCGACTCCTTACAGTACTTCGGGTGCCAGGGACACAATCTTCATGAACTTCTCATTACGGAGTTCACGGGTCACCGGGCCAAAAATACGAGTACCGATTGGCTGTTGGTTGTTGTTAAGCAACACAGCCGCATTGTTGTCGAAACGGATGACAGAGCCGTCCGGACGACGAACGCCTTTACGGGTGCGTACGACCACCGCGTTATACACATCACCTTTCTTCACTTTACCGCGAGGAATAGCTTCCTTGATGGAAACCTTAATGATGTCGCCGATGCCGGCGTAACGGCGGTGCGAACCACCCAGAACCTTAATACACATTACACTGCGAGCGCCGGAGTTGTCGGCAACACCCAGCATACTTTGCATCTGGATCATCTTAGTGCTCCGCTTTGTTTACTTCTTATCCCTTGCGGGGATCTGGCTGCCTTCAAAAGGCGCGAAACTATAACACAGCTGTTTTTGAAAAGGTAGCCTAAAAAACAAACGGCCCCGATAAGGGGCCGTTTGAGCTAAAAAGTACCGATTAGGCCTTTTCTACGACAGCAACCAGGGTCCAGGACTTGGTCTTGGACAGCGGGCGGCACTCGCGGATTTCCACGAGATCGCCAGCTTTACACTCGTTGTTCTCGTCGTGTACGTGCAGCTTGGTAGTGCGCTTGATGATCTTACCGTAGATCGGGTGCTTTACCTTGCGCTCGATAGCAACAGTGATGGACTTGTCCATCTTGTCGCTGATTACACGACCTTGCAGAGTACGGATCTTGTCAGTCATTACGCACCTGCCTTCTCAGTCAGTACAGTCTTGATACGTGCGACGTCACGACGCACTTGTTTCAGAGTGTGAGTCTGAGCCAGCTGGCCGGTGGAAGCTTGCATGCGCATGTTGAATTGCTCACGCAGCAGACCCAGCAGCTCCTGGTTCAGTTCTTCGACGCTCTTTTGACGCAGATCTTGGGCTTTCATCACATCACCGTCTTGATTACGAAAGTGGTCTGAACGGACAGCTTAGCAGCGGCCAGGGCGAATGCTTCACGGGCCAGAGCCTCGGGAACACCGTCCATCTCGTACAGAACTTTGCCAGGCTGGATCGGGCATACCCAGTATTCGACGTTACCCTTACCTTTACCCATACGAACTTCGAGGGGCTTTTCGGTAATCGGCTTGTCCGGGAACACACGGATCCAGATTTTACCCTGACGCTTAACGTGACGGGTCATGGCACGACGGGCTGCTTCGATTTGACGAGCAGTCAGTTGACCACGGGATGTCGCCTTCAGGCCGAAGGTACCGAAGGATACTTCGTTACCGGAGTTGGCCAGACCGCGGTTACGACCCTTGTGGGTCTTGCGGAATTTAGTACGCTTTGGTTGCAACATTTACCGAATCTCCTTACTTGGCAGCGCGGCGCTTGTTGTCACGCTTGGGCTTCGCAGGAGCTTGCTCTTGAGCAGCGGCAGCATTGACTGCAGCCAGACCGCCCAGAACTTCGCCCTTGAAGATCCAAACTTTAACGCCGATCACACCGTAAGTGGTGTGGGCTTCAGAAGTTGCGTAGTCGATGTCGGCACGCAGGGTGTGCAACGGCACACGACCTTCACGGTACCATTCGGTACGCGCGATTTCAGCGCCGCCCAGACGACCGGACACTTCAACTTTGATGCCCTTGGCACCCAGGCGCATGGCGTTCTGTACGGCGCGCTTCATAGCGCGACGGAACATTACGCGACGTTCCAGCTGAGAAGTGATGCTGTCGGCAACCAGTTTGCCATCCAGCTCCGGCTTGCGGACTTCGGAAATGTTGATCTGAGCAGGCACGCCAGCAATAGTGGCTACAGCTTTGCGCAGTTTCTCAACGTCTTCGCCTTTCTTGCCGATCACGACACCCGGACGAGCAGTGTGAATGGTCACACGGATGCTCTTGGCCGGACGCTCGATAGTGATCTTGGACAAGGAAGCGTTTTTCAGCTCCTTGGTCAGGAACTGGCGTACTTGGAAATCGCTGTACAGGTTGTCAGCGAAGTCTTTGGTGTTCGCGAACCAGGTAGAATTCCAAGGCTTGGTAATACCCAGGCGAATGCCATTAGGATGTACTTTCTGACCCATTGCTTATCTCCCAGCCTTAGCGTCGGATACCACTACAGTGATGTGAGCGGTACGCTTGAGGATACGATCCGCGCGACCTTTGGCACGCGGGCGGATGCGCTTCATGGAGGGACCTTCGTCTACCATGATGGTGGCAACACGCAGGGCGTCGATGTCGGCGCCTTCGTTGTGCTCAGCGTTGGCAATGGCAGATTCCAGCACTTTCTTCACCAGAACAGCAGCCTTTTTCGGGCTGAAGGTCAGGATGTTCAGAGCCTTGTCTACGGACAGACCACGTACTTGATCGGCTACCAGACGAGCTTTCTGGGCAGAAGTACGGGCATAACGGTGTTTAGCGATAGCTTCCATCATTTATCCCTTAGCGCTTCTTAGCCTTCTTATCAGCAGCATGGCCGCGATAAGTACGAGTCGGTGCGAATTCACCCAGTTTGTGACCGATCATTTCTTCGGTAACGAAAACCGGAACGTGCTGACGACCATTATGGACAGCGATGGTCAAACCGATCATGTTCGGGATGATCATTGAACGACGGGACCAGGTCTTAACCGGCTTTTTATCCCCGCTTTCCACCGCTTTCTCTACCTTCTTCAGCAAGTGCAGGTCAATAAATGGACCCTTCTTGAGAGAACGTGGCATGGTGATTCCTCTATGTTAACAATTACTTGTTACGACGACGTACGATGTACTTGTCGGTACGCTTGTTCTTACGGGTCTTGAAGCCCTTAGCCTTCTGGCCCCATGGGGACACAGGCTGCATGCCCTTGTTACGACCCTCACCACCACCGTGCGGGTGATCAACCGGGTTCATCGCCATACCGCGAACGGTCGGACGAATACCACGCCAGCGGTTTGCACCGGCTTTACCCAGTTGACGCAGCATGTGCTCGGAGTTACCGACTTCACCGATGGTAGCGCGGCACTCGGCCAGAACTTTACGTACTTCGCCGGAACGCAGACGCAGAGTTACATAGTTACCTTCACGAGCCAGGATCTGGATGAAAGTACCAGCGGAACGAGCCAGCTGGGCACCTTTACCAGGCTTCATCTCTACGGCGTGAACGGTAGAACCGACCGGGATGTTACGCATCGGCAGGGTGTTACCTACCTTGATCGCAGCATCAGCACCAGAAGCGATAGCATCACCTGCTTTCAGGCCTTTCGGAGCCAGGATGTAACGACGCTCACCATCTGCATACAGCACCAGGGCGATGTTTGCGGTACGGTTAGGATCGTATTCCAGACGCTCTACTTTGGCCGGAATGCCGTCTTTGTCGCGCTTGAAGTCGACCAGACGGTAGTGTTGCTTGTGACCACCACCGATGTGACGAGTGGTGATGCGGCCGTTGTTGTTACGACCACCGGACTTGCTTTTGCTGTCCAGCAGAGCGGCGAAGGGCTTGCCCTTGTACAGCTCTTGGTTGACGATCTTGACGACGTGGCGGCGGCCCGGAGAAGTAGGCTTGCACTTAACGATTGCCATTTTTGAGAACTCCTCTTACTCGGCTGCGCCCATGAAGTCGATGTCCTGACCCGCTTTCAGGGTGACATAAGCCTTCTTCCAATCGGAACGACGGCCTACGCGTGCACCTGCGCGCTTGGTCTTACCCTTCATGTTCAGGGTACGGACGGTCTCAACTTCGACCTCGAACAGTTTCGCAACTGCAGCTTTGACTTCCGCCTTGGTGGCATCAACAGCAACTTTGAACACGATAGTGTTCTGCTTTTCTGCAACCATGGTGCTCTTTTCAGAGATGTGCGGAGCCTTCAGAACTTTCAACAGACGTTCTTCGCGGATCATGCCAGCATCTCCTCGATTTGCTTCACTGCATCAGCAGTCATCAGAACCTTGTCGAAGGCGATCAGGCTGACCGGGTCGATACCGGCAACGTCACGCACGTCAACTTTGTACAGGTTGCGAGCAGCCAGGAACAGGTTCTCATCGACTTCAGCGGTCACGATCAGAACGTCAGTCAGTTCCATCTCTTTCAGCTTGGCGATCAGTTCTTTGGTCTTCGGAGCTTCGATGCCGAATTTCTCAACAACGATCAGACGCTCTTGACGTACCAGCTCGGACAGGATGCTACGGATAGCGCCGCGGTACATCTTCTTGTTTACTTTTTGGCTGTGATCTTGCGGCTTAGCAGCAAAGGTCACACCACCGGAACGCCAGATGGGCGAACGGATGGAGCCAGCACGGGCACGACCAGTACCCTTCTGACGCCACGGCTTTTTGCCGCCACCAGACACTTCAGAGCGAGTCAGCTGCGCACGAGTACCCTGACGGGCACCAGCGGCATAAGCAACGACAACCTGGTGAACCAGGGCTTCGTTGAATTCGCGCCCGAAGGTAGTCTCGGAAACTTCAAGAGCGCTCTTGGCGTCTTTCATTACCAATTCCATTACTATCTCCTCAGACGTTACGCTTTGACGGCAGGTTTAACGATCACGTTGCCGTTGGTTGCACCCGGTACTGCGCCTTTGATGAGCAGCAGGTTGCGTTCAGCGTCAACACGAACCAGTTCCAGGTTCTGAGTCGTTACACGCTCAGCACCCATGTGACCAGCCATCTTTTTGCCCTTGAATACACGGCCCGGGGTCTGGTTTTGACCGATGGAGCCAGGTACACGGTGGGACAGAGAGTTACCGTGGGTCATATCCTGGGTACGGAAGTTCCAGCGCTTAACAGTACCGGCAAAACCTTTACCCTTGGATGTGCCGGTAACGTCTACCAGCTTAACGTCAGCGAGAAGATCTACTTTCAGCTCGCTACCAACAGTGAAAGTTTCACCGTTGTTCAGGCGGAATTCCCACAGACCGCGACCGGCTTCTACACCAGCTTTGGCAAAGTGGCCAGCTTCCGGCTTGGTTACACGGCTGGCTTTCTTGGCGCCAGTGGTAACCTGAATAGCGTTGTAGCCGTCGGTTTCTACAGATTTGACCTGAGTTACACGGTTAGCTTCAACTTCGATAACAGTCACCGGGATAGAAACGCCATCTTCGGTGAAGATGCGAGTCATACCCACTTTGCGACCTACAAGACCGATTGTCATTGTTATCAACCTCTTTCCGTAATTAACCCAGGCTGATCTGGACGTCTACACCAGCTGCCAGATCCAGACGCATCAGCGCGTCTACGGTCTTGTCAGTCGGTTCAACGATGTCTACCAGACGCTTGTGAGTGCGGATCTCGTACTGATCACGCGCGTCTTTGTTGACGTGCGGGGAGATCAGAACGGTGAAGCGCTCTTTGCGAGTCGGCAGCGGAATAGGACCGCGAACCTGCGCGCCGGTGCGCTTTGCAGTTTCAACGATTTCCGCAGTGGATTGATCGATCAGGCGATGATCAAAAGCCTTCAGGCGGATACGGATTCTTTGGTTCTGCATTGACAGAGCTCCAATAGATAAAAGAACATAAATCAACACCGCCCGACCGGGATTACTCCCGCCAGAGGTGTGATTTTTCACGTTTCCCCCCATATCGGGAGGACTGTATGGCTGGCCCGCGTAAACGAGAAGCTCAGCATGCAGACATATCGTCTGGCTTACCTCATGGGTAAGCGGAGGGGATTATACGGATTTTTTCAATTCATGCAAGAGAAGGCGAACAGATTGTGCACAATCATCCGTCGCGGACGGATCTCGCCCAGGCGGCCTCGCCTGACCTCGATACCATGATGACGACAAGGTGCCGAGCGGACTGCTAGACTGCGCCCCTGCCTCTGTCAACGGAACGACCGCGATGCTCAAAGATCAGAAGAAAGCCTACCAGTATGGACTTTGCGCCGTGGCGCTCTGGTCGACAGTCGCCACCGCCTTCAAGATATCCCTCACCTATTTCGAGCCCGTGCAGTTGCTGCTCGTCGCCGCCTTCACCTCGACCCTGACCCTCACCGCCATCGTCGCCAAGCAGGGCAAGCTGCCCCTGTTGCTGAACTACATCCGGGCTCGCCCTCTCTATTATCTGGCCCTGGGGGTACTGAACCCCTTTCTCTATTACCTGCTGCTGTTCAAGGCCTATGATCTGCTACCCGCCCAGCAGGCTCAAACCCTCAACTACACCTGGGCCATCACCCTCAGCCTGCTGGCGGTTCCCTTCCTCGGCCAGAAGCTGCGCCGCCGGGACGGGGTCGCCATCGTGCTGGGCTACTTCGGCGCCCTGGTCATCGCCACCAAGGGAGACGTGTTCGGCCTGCAGTTCGACAGCCCCCTCGGCGTGACCCTGGCGCTGGTATCGACCCTCATCTGGGCCGGCTACTGGATCCTCAACACCCGCAATCAAGGGGATCCCATCGTCAACCTGCTGCTCGGCTTCCTCATCAGCCTGCCTTTCATCGTCGTGGCGACCTGGCTGATAGCGGGCTTCGCCATGACCGCCTGGCAAGGCTGGGCCGGCGCCATCTATGTGGGGCTGTTCGAGATGGGCTTCGGCTTCGTGCTCTGGCTGATGGCCCTGCGTCACGCCACCAACACGGCCCCCATCAGCAACCTCATCTTCATCTCCCCCTTCGCCTCGCTGGTACTGCTGAATCTGCTCATCGGCGAGACCATACACCCGGCCACCCCCATCGGATTGGCGCTGATCGTGGCGGCCCTGCTCACCCAGCAACTCAAATACGGCAAGCGCTACCGCAACAAGGTCGGCTCCGAAGGCTGAAAACACAGAGGGCGCATCCTCCGATGCGCCCTCTGTCTCAATCTACCCACTCCAGCGGCTGCTGCTTGGGCAGCCGTATCTCCACCAGCAGGCCCCCGAGTGCCGAGCCACCGAGCCGTATGGTGCCGTGATGCAGAGAGACTATCTTGGCGACGATGGCCAGCCCCAGGCCACTGCCGCCGACGGTACGTGCCACATTGCCCTGGGTGAAGGGCTTGAGCACCCGCTGATAATCCTGCTCCGCGATACCGGGGCCATTGTCAGAGAGCCGTAGTCGTACCCAGTGGCCATCATCCTTGAGCTCGGCCTGCAAGCGGCTCGCCCCGTAGCGCAGTGAGTTGCCCGACAGATTGTTGAGGATGCGCCTCAGGCTAACGGGGTTGCAGGCCACCCGCACCGCCTGCTCCGGCAACAGCAGCTCCACCTCCAGGCCCTGATCGGTCTGCATCAGCAGGGCATCGTGGATCAGCTGGGTCAGGTCGATCTGCTGGATGTCCAGCCCCTCGTCCGGCCGGATGTAGTCGATGAACTGATCGATGATGGCATTGGACTCGTCGATGTCCGCGTTGATGCTCTCCTTGAGGTACTCATCCCCGGAAGACATCATCTCGGTCGCCAGCCGGATGCGGGTCAGGGGGGTTCGTAAGTCATGGGAGACCCCCGCCATCATCAGGTTGCGCTCTTCTATCAGACTCTTGATGGAGCTCGACATGTGGTTGAAGGTGCGGGTCAGACGGCGTACCTCCCGGGAGCCCTGCTCACTCAGCGCATCGGGGAAGTTGCCGCGGGCCACCGCCACGGCCCCCGCCTCCAGATCCTCCAGCGGGCGCACCAGCTGGCGGGCGAATCGCCAGGCCGCGAACAGGGTCACCACCAGCAGCACGCTCATATAGAGCAGCAGCGGCTCAATATCGTCATCCTCAATCTCGGTCAGCGGGATCCGCACCCACATCTGGCTGGCCTGGGGCGGCTGGATCCAGATGATGTAGTGATCCTGGATCTCGACCCTGACCTTGGTCTTGCCCTTCAGCTCGTTGCTGATGTTCTCTTCCAGGTAGGGATAGGGCTTGGAGTCGTTGAGTCCGTGCTGCTCCGCCTCGCTCTGGGTATAGATGTCGCTGCCGGTCGCCACATAGACCAGAGCCTCGGCGTCTTCGCTCAGGGCTAGCTGATTGCTATCGACGGGGAAGATGAGTTTGACCTGGTTGGCCAACAGATGGCTGATCTGATTGACCGCCGGCGACAGCAGATAGTTGTAGAAGGTGACATAGGAGACAAACTGATAGACCACCAGCACGGCGGCTAGAAACCAGAGCATGCGGGAAAACATGCTGCTCACTCGTTTCATGCGCCATCACCGTCCGGTACGAACACATAGCCCAGACCCCAGACGGTCTGCAGATAGCGCGGCTGGGCAGGATCCTGCTCCAGCAACCGACGCAGGCGGGAAACCTGCACGTCGATGCTGCGCTCGGTGGCGGTGTACTCCCTCCCCCGGGCCAGATTCATCAGCTTGTCGCGGGAGAGCGGCTCGCGCGGGTGGCTCACCAGCACCTTGAGCACGGCGAACTCGCCGCTGGTCAGGGCGACCGGTTCTCCATCCCGGCTCAGCTCCCGGGTCGCCAGGTTGAGTTGATAGGCACCGAAGGTCACCATCTTCTCGGCGGCGGAGGGGGCACCGGGCAGCTCGACGGTATGGCGGCGCAACACGGCGCGGATCCGGGCCAGCAGCTCGCGGGGATTGAACGGCTTGGGCAGATAGTCATCGGCCCCCATCTCGAGACCGACGATGCGATCCACCTCGTCCCCCTTGGCGGTGAGCATGAGCACCGGGATCTGGTTGCCCGCTTCCCGCAGGCGGCGGCAGATGGATAGGCCATCTTCCCCCGGCAGCATCAGATCCAGCACCATCAGGCTGAAGTTCTCACGCGTCAACAGCCGGTCAGCCTGCTCGCCGTTGGCGACCCCCCGTACCATGAACCCCTGCTCGGTAAGATAACGCTCCAGCAGGAAACGCAGTTTCAGGTCATCGTCGACCACCAGGACCTTGTATTGCTGACTCATGCTTGCCACTCCTCTCTCGCTGCCCCCAATACTAGGGCTCCCCCTCCCAACGGCAAAGCATAAATATGTTACCGGTTATTACCCCGGACGCGGCTAAAACTCCGGGCTATGGTCAGAGCCCGGGCCTCTCTGATACCTTTGCCCCCACAGCCGGGGCGCCATCACCAAGACTCCGGACAGAACAACCTCCCTTATCAGGTCGTAACAGGGGCTGATTACGCCATGAAAACCAAACTCATCACGCGAGAAGGCTACAACAGGCTGCGACAAGAGCACGACATGCTGTGGCGAGAGGAACGGCCCGAGGTCACCAAAAAGGTGGCCTGGGCGGCCAGCCTCGGCGATCGCAGCGAGAATGCCGACTACCAGTACAACAAGAAGCGGCTGCGGGAGATCGACCGCCGGGTGCGCTACCTGCGCAAGTGTCTGGAGGAGCTCACCATCGTCGACTACGCCCCCTCCCAGGAGGGCAAGGTGTTCTTCGGCGCCTGGGTCGAGGTGGAGAGCGAGGAAGGGGAGACCAAGCGCTTTCGCATCGTCGGCTATGACGAAATCTTCGGTCGCAAGGATTACATCTCCATCGACTCCCCCATGGCCCGCGCCCTGCTGAAGAAAGAGGTGGGTGACGAGGCCATCGTGCGTACGCCAGTGGGTGACGCCTGCTGGTATGTGAACGAGATAAGCTACCCCCGTTGAACCGCCGAGGGAGCCCCACTCCCTGCCCCCATGCAGGTTGACCAGTCCGCCATGCCCCCGGCCAGGCTGGCATCCACCGTCCCTAGCCCCTATAGTGCTTCCACCCGGCGCCCAGGGCGCAAACCGGCCGGGTGGTGCCCTTGCTGAGCCAGGGCGTCACCTCAGGCCAGTTGGATAGAACCGACCATTAGAGACCCCCGATGCAGAGCCAACTCATAGAGAGACAGATCGCCACCGAGCTGAATGCTCGTCCCGATCAGGTGCAGGCCGCCGTGCGCCTGCTGGACGAGGGGGCGACCGTCCCCTTCATCGCCCGTTACCGCAAGGAGGTGACCGGCGGGCTGGACGACAGCCAGCTGCGTACCCTGGAGAGCCGCCTCGGCTACCTGCGGGAACTCGAAGATCGCCGCCAGGTGATCATCCGCTCCATCGAGGAGCAGGGCAAACTCACCCCAGAACTCGCCCGCGACCTGCGCGAGGCGGACAGCAAGACCCGGCTGGAAGATCTCTATCTGCCCTACAAACCCAAGCGCCGCACCAAGGGGCAGATGGCCATCGAGGCCGGACTCGAGCCCCTGGCGGATCGGCTGCTCGCCGATCCCATGCGTGACCCCGAGCAGGAGGCCAGCGCCTTCCTCAACGCTGAACAGGGCATCACCGATACCAAGGCCGCCCTCGACGGCGCCCGCTACATATTGATGGAACGCTTCGCCGAGCAGGCCGACCTGCTGGAGAAGCTGCGGGACTACCTGTGGCACAACGCCACCCTGCGCGCCCGGGTAGTGGCGGGCAAGGAGCAGGAAGGGGCCAAGTTCAAGGATTACTTCGAACACGACGAACCCCTGCACAAGGCCCCCTCCCACCGGGTGCTGGCCATGCTGCGCGGCCGTAACGAGGGGGTGCTCAACCTGGCGCTGGTGACCGGCGAGGATGAGAGCGCCAGCCCCTGCGAGGGGATCATCGCCCATCACCTCAAACTGAACCTGCAGAACCGTCCGGCGGACAAGTGGCTGCAGGGGGTGGTGAGCTGGACCTGGAAGATCAAGCTTTCGCTCCAGATGGAAACCGAGCTGGTCGGCCGCATCCGCGAGAGTGCCGAAGAGGAGGCGATCCAGGTGTTTGCCATGAACCTCAAGGATCTGCTGATGGCGGCACCGGCCGGCATGCGCTGCACCATGGGGCTGGATCCCGGCATCCGTACCGGCGTCAAGGTCGCCGTGGTGGATGCCACCGGCAAGCTGGTCGATCACGCTACCATCTATCCGTTCGAGCCGAAAAAACAGGTGGATCAGAGCCTGCGCACCCTGAGCGAGCTGTGCCAGAAGCACAAGGTCGAGCTCATCAGCATCGGCAACGGCACCGCTTCCCGGGAAACCGACCGCCTGGTGAGCGATCTGTTCGAACGCTACCCGACGGCCAAAGCCCAGAAGATTGTCGTGAGTGAAGCCGGTGCCTCCGTCTACTCCGCCTCCGAGCTCGCCTCCCAGGAGTTCCCGGATCTCGACGTCTCCATCCGCGGCGCCGTCTCCATCGCCCGCCGGTTGCAGGATCCCCTGGCCGAGCTGGTCAAGATCGATCCCAAGAGCATCGGGGTCGGTCAGTACCAGCACGATGTGGGCCAGAGCCAGCTGGCCCGCAGGCTCGATGCCGTGGTCGAGGATTGCGTGAACGCGGTCGGGGTGGATGTGAACACCGCCTCGGTCGCCCTGCTCAACCGGGTCTCCGGCCTCTCCCAGACCCTGGCCCAGAACATCGTCGCCTACCGGGACGACAACGGCGCCTTCCACAATCGCCAGCAACTGCTCAAGGTGAGCCGGCTCGGCCCCAAGGCATTCGAGCAGTGCGCCGGCTTCCTGCGCATTCGCGGCGGCAGCAACCCGCTGGATGGCTCGGCGGTTCACCCGGAGTCCTACCCCGTGGTGGAGCGGATCCTGGCACGGCTCCAGCAGCAGGTGGAGAGCCTGCTCGGCAACGCCACCCTGCTCAAGAGCCTGAAACCCGCCGACTACACGGATGAGCGCTTCGGCGTGCCCACCGTCACCGACATCATCGGCGAGCTGGACAAGCCGGGCCGCGACCCGCGCCCCGAGTTCAAGACCGCCACCTTCAAGGAAGGGGTCGAGAAAATCAGCGACCTGGTGCCCGAAATGGTGCTGGAGGGGGTGGTCACCAACGTCACCAACTTCGGTGCCTTCGTCGACATCGGGGTCCATCAGGACGGCCTGGTGCACATCAGCTCCCTGACCGATCGCTTCGTGAAAGATCCCCGCGAGGTGGTCAAGGCGGGTGACATAGTGCGGGTCAAGGTGCTGGAGGTGGACGCCCCCCGCAAGCGCATCAGCCTGACCATGCGTTTGCAAGAGAAGGCCGGCGAGAAGAGTGGGCCAGGGCGCAAGCCGGCGGAGCCACGCCAGGGCAACGCCGGTCGGGACAAGCCTCGAAGCGAATCCCGCCAGAGCGCGCCCCAGACCGGCATGGGGGGCGCCATGGGCAACGCCTTCGCCGCCGCCCTCTCCAAGGCCAAGAAGTAAGAGAGCAAAATGCAAAAAGCCCCGCGAGGGGCTTTTTGCTGGGTATGCAGATTAAATTCCTTGCCAGCGGCGCGGCGGATGTGGGCTCCACTGACCCGGCCGTTCAGATATCCTGGCTGAAATAGTGGCGGGGGGCGGGACGGCTTGCCTGCTGATAATGCTGCGCAATCACCTGGTTGCGTCTGTCCATATAGGCCCCGAGCGGGCTGGGCGACGTCTCGGCATCGGCGGCCATCAGCGCCTTGCGGGCCTGCGCCTCCTTGACCGCGGCGCTGCGGGCCACACTCAGATCCTGAGAAGAGGGTTCGACCGGCGCCAGGGCGGCCGCCCGCACCTGCTGCATCTTAACCAGGGTAGCGGCCGGATCTCCGTGGATGACGCCGACATCGATGGCGACCTCCCCCCCACTGGCATAGCGTCTGCCATCCGGCCCCTGGGCATACTCATAGGTCGGGCTGCCCGCGCGCTCGCCACCGGCCGTCTGGTGAGCCTGCTCATGCTTGCGTACCTCGAGATCCCGCTCCGCTAGCGCCTCTATCTGCCGCCGCTGCCTCTGTTGTTCCTGCTGGCCGGACTCCTGCTGCCTGCGCTTGCCCTCCTCATCCGTGGCCTCCACGAAACGATGGGGCAGGGTTGCCGGATGGCCGGTCTGGGCACTCTCTCTGCTGGACTGGGACTGTGGATTGGCATTGCCGGGGGCCGATCGGGATCGATCTTTTTGGGAGGCGACACCGGATTCGGCATTGGCGGCCTCCCCTTGCCGCAACAGGGGCACCAGCTCGGCACGGCGATTGTCAGTCTGCGCTGCTTCCGTCTGCGGATGCAGCTGGTTCGGCACCATGGTTGGCAGACTGATGTTGATGTTCATCTCAGACCCGAATATCGATCAGGGTACCCATCATGTTGCTGGCGGTCTGGATCACCTTGGCGGAGGCACCGGCCTGCAACTCGGCGACCTTGAGGTTGACCAGCTCATCCGGCAACTGGACCTGATCACCCGCCGGGGTGTTGAGGCGGGCTATCTGGCTGGAGGCCTGGGCGGCCTGCTGCTCCGCTCGCTGGAAACCCTGCACCCCCGTGGTCATGGCTGAATCGATACGCATGGCTTCTCTCCTCTGTCGTTGGCCAATTATCAACCAGAACGGGGCGTTATTGAAGCCTTGAGCGCATTATTCGACCAATGGGCTCAGCCGACAAACTCCCGCACCAGGGCGATGAACTGATCAGGATGAGAGATGAAGGGGGCATGGGAGGCCTTGTCCAGCACCCGGCTCTGGCTATGGGGATAACGCTCGTCCAGCAGTCCAATGCTGGCCTTGGGCACCAGGGAGTCAAGCCGACCATAGATGCGCAGCCAGGGCAGGCTCAGCGTCGTCAGCTCGTCGCGCAGATCGATCTCCGCCAGCAAGCCGAGACCGGCTTCCAGCGCAGCGAGCTGGGGGGCCGGGCGTTCTGCCAGCCAGTGGCGCAGCTGACGGATATCGTCGCGGGCGTGTTCACTGCCCATGGCCTGGATCGCGAGGAAGCGCTCTATGGTCTGCTTGAAATCCCCCGCCAGCATCTGGTTGAAACCGGCCAGCACCTTGGGTGCTATGCCCGGCCAGTCATCCCGCGCCATGAAGCAGGGGGAGCTCGCCACCGTGATCAGGGATTGCACCCGTTCAGGCTGCATCAGGGCCAGCTGGCTCGCCACCAGGCCACCGAGGGACCAGCCGAGCAGATGACAACGTGCGGGCATGACGGCGGCAACCTGCTCGGCCAGCCAGGGCAAGGAGTAATCACTGCCTGCAGGCAGGGGACTATTGCCAAACCCCGGCAGATCGACCAGGTGCAGACGATAATGCTGCGCCAGAGTCGGCATCACGCCGTGCCAGACGGCCCCGTTCATCCCCCAGCCATGCAACAACACCAGATCCGGCCCCTGGCCAAACCGTTCAACCGATATGCTCATCTAGACTCAAGATCCTGTTTCTCTGCGTGGATGAGCGCATGTTAAAGCGGCTGCTCGCCAAAGCAAGTCCGATCCTCGGCGACCCCGGTGACTGGTTGGGGTTGTGCCAGCTCTGCCGCCAACCCTGCGATGAGCATCCCCTGCTGTGTCACTGGTGCCAGGCGGCACTGTACCAGCCCCAATGCCGTTGCCGACTCTGCGCCGCCCCGCTGTCAGAACATATAAAGGAAGAGGAGCAGATCTGTGGCCGCTGCCAGCGCCGGCCGCCCCCCTGGCAGCGGTTGCAGGTGATCGGGGACTATCTGCCTCCCTACCCTCTGCTGATCCCAGGCTTGAAATACGCGGGCCAGATCCTGCTGGCGCCACCGCTTGCCCGGGTGCTGGCGGATCACCTGGATCTGACCCAGCCCCCCGAGGTCATACTGCCGGTGCCGCTGCACTGGTGGCGCCAGTGGTGGCGCGGCTTCAATCAGGCGGAGGAGATAGGGCGGGCGCTTGGCGAGATCACCGGCATCCCCTGCGATGGCAGACTGCTGCGCAGAGCCAAAGCCACGGCGCAGCAGACCCACCTCAGCGCGGGTCAGCGACGGCGCAACCTGCGTGGCGCCTTCCAGATTGCCCCTCACGCATATCGTCATGTGGCCCTGCTCGATGATGTGGTCACCACGGGCGCCACCGCGGGACAACTCAGCCGGCTGCTCCATCAGAGCGGCGTCGAGCGGGTGGAGGTATGGGCACTCTGTCGAACCCTGAGACACATCAAATAGGAAGGGACAGGCGATGTCGGCGAGATCCAGCGTCACGGCCGGGAACCCCGGCGTCGATCAGCCACTGCGCATCACAAGTGGCCGCCGTCATGCTACCCAAGCCCTGCCAAGAGAGTTATCATGAATACCTTAGTCGTACACTCAGGTTTATGAGGATAGTGATGATCAGCATTTCCGACACCGCCCAGGCCCACTTCCGCAAGTTGCTGGAAAAGCAGCCTGATGGCACCAACATCCGGGTGTTTGTGGTCAATCCGGGAACCCAGAATGCCGAGTGCGGCGTATCATATTGCCCACCCGACGCGGTCGATCCGGAAGATCAACACCTGCCCTTCAGCGGCTTCGACTGCCTGGTCGACCCCCTGAGCGCCCCCTTCCTGGTGGACGCCACCATCGACTTCGTCACCGATCAGATGGGCTCCCAGCTCACCCTGAAGGCGCCGAACGCCAAGATGCGCAAGGTCGCCGACGATGCTCCCCTGGCCGATCGCATCGAATACGTGCTGATGTCCGAGGTGAACCCCATGCTGGCCAGTCACGGTGGCAAGGTGACCCTGATTGACATCACCGACGACAAGCTGGCGATTTTGCAGTTTGGCGGCGGTTGCAACGGCTGCTCACAGGTGGATTACACCCTGAAAGAGGGGATCGAGAAGCAGCTGCTGGAGAAATTCCCGGGCGAGCTCAACGGCGTGAAAGACGCCACCGAGCACCAGCGTGGCGATCACTCCTACTATTGATTGCCTGCCGCCCATGAAAAAGGCCCTGCCAGAATCTGGCAGGGCCTTTTGCTATCCGGCGCACCGCGCACCATGACGACTATTCGTCTTTCTTGTCTCGCGACAGCAGGGCGATGGCAGCCTCTTTCGGGTTCTTGCCCTCGTAGAGCACCTTGAAGATCTGCTCGCAGATAGGCATCTCGACGCCACAACGGGCGGCCAGCAGATGCACTTCCTTGGTGTTGCGATAGCCTTCCACCACCTGGCCTATCTCGGTCATGGCGGTGTCCACGTCCTTGCCGGCACCGAGCGCCAGACCGAAACGGCGGTTGCGTGACTGGTTGTCGGTACAGGTCAGCACCAGATCCCCGAGCCCCGCCATCCCCATGAAGGTCTTGGCATCGGCACCCAAGGCGGCGCCGAGACGCTGCATCTCTACCAGACCCCGGGTGATGAGCGCGGTTCTGGCGTTGGCGCCAAAACCCAGCCCGTCGGAGAGCCCGGCACCGATGGCGATGACGTTCTTGACCGCGCCACCGAGTTGCAGGCCGGTGAAGTCCGGATTGGTGTAAACCCGGAACGAGCGGCCGCAATGGAGCAGCAGGGAGAGATCGTCGGCAAAGTCGTCGTGGGTCGAGGCGACCGAGATGGCGGTCGGCAAGCCGGCAGCCAATTCGCGGGCGAAGGTCGGGCCTGAGATCACCGCCAGCGGTATCTCGTCACCCAGCACCTCGCGCGCCACATCCTGCAACAGCCGACCGCTGTCCGGTTCCAGCCCCTTGGTGGCCCAGGCGATACGGGTATCCGGGCGCAGGAAGGGCTTGACCCGGGCCAGCACCTGGCCGAACACATGGCTCGGCACGACCAGCAGCAGTACGGGGGCGGCTTGCACCGCCGCCTGCAGATCCGAGGTCAGTTGCAAGTCGGCCGGGAAGGGCACGTCCGGCAGGAAGGCCTTGTTGCAGCGATCCTGTTCCAGCTCGGCGACATGGGCGGGGTCGTGACCCCACAGCAGGGTCGGATGACCGTTGCGCGCCAGAGAAATGGCAAGGGCGGAGCCGTAAGACCCCGCCCCCAGGACCGAGATAGCGATCTGGTCGGCCATTATCAGGCTTCCGCAGCCGCCTGCTGGGCCTGTGCTTGCGCCATGTGCTGGGCAAACAGGGCATCGAAGTTGACCGGTGCCAGGTTCAGCTGCGGGAAGGAACCCTTGCTCACCAGATTAGCCACTGCTTCACGGGCATACGGGAACAGAATGTTCGGGCAGAAGGCCGCCAGGCAGTGAGCCAGCTGGGGTTCCGGCAGGTTGCCGATGGTGAAGATACCGGCCTGCTGCACTTCGCACAGGAAGGCGGTCTCGGTTTCCAGCTTGCAGGTCACGGTCAGGGTCAACACCACTTCGTACACGCCGTCGGCCAGGACGTTGGTCTTGGTGTCCATGTCCAGCTTGACGTCCGGTTGCCACTCTTTCTGGAAGATGTGCGGGGTGTTCGGTGCTTCGAAAGAGACATCCTTGGTGTAGACACGCTGGATGTGGAATTCCGGTTGTACTTCCTGGTTGTTGATTTCGTCAGCCATTTCGTTTGATTCCTTTTATGAAAATGAGTGGGCGCGGGCCCTTAAATCAGCGCTTTTTGGTCACCGGCAGATTCTCTGCCCGCCATTGGGCCATGCCGCCGCTGAGGGTATAAACCTGCTTGAAGCCGGCCTTGCTCAGTTGACGACCCGCACCACCAGCGGTCATCCCCGACTCGCACACCACTATGATGGGGGCGTCTTTGTGCTTTTCAACCGGGCCCAGATTGTTGGCCTGGATCTGGGTGAGGGGCAGGTGGTGAGCACCGGCCAGATGACCCTTGGCGAACTCATCCTGACTGCGAATATCCACGACGGTGGCATTCTCACGGTTGATCAGCAGGGTGGCCGCGTGGTTGTTCACCGACTTCACCGGAGACAAACGAGCACGCACCGTGGTGTAAACCAGAGTGCCTGCCAGACCCAACCAGGCTGCGGTCAGCAGCGGGTTGCGGGTCGCAAAATCCAAATACTCTTGCATCTTCTACTATCCAGGGACCAAGACAAGTGCCCGAGTATACATGGGGCCCTTGATAAGATCAGCCACCTTGGCGGTAAAGCGGGAGCAAGCTCCCATCAGGGATTGGCCGTCGTTTGCAGGGCGGAAAGGGTGGCCGTCAGGCCATGAAAATAACGAAGAAAATCCCGCGACGGGACGAAAAAACCGAGGGACGGACAAGCCGGCAACATGCCCAATACAGCGGGGCAACAGTTAAAAAACCAGGTGGCAGAGGGACTTGGCTATCAGGTGACTATTTCGGCAGATGTAGTAATATTACGCTAGTTTCAGTTCCCGCAATTCATTCCTATCCGAGAGGACATAGCCTTATGTCAACAGCTAAGAAACCGTTGGTTCTGGTCATCATGGACGGTTGGGGCTACAGCACCAAGCAAGAGTACAACGCCGTCGCTGCCGCCAAGACCCCCAACCTCGACCGCCTCGCCCGTGACTACACCAGCACCCTGATCTCCGGCTCCGGCCTGGACGTGGGTCTGCCCGATGGCCAGATGGGCAACTCCGAAGTGGGTCACGTCAACATCGGCGCCGGTCGCATCGTCTACCAGGAACTGACCCGCATCTCCAAGGAGATCCAGGACGGCGACTTCTTCCAGAATGTCGAGCTGGCCAAGGCTGTTGACGGCGCCGTGACCAAGGGCAAGGCCGTGCACATCATGGGCCTGATGTCCCCGGGTGGCGTCCACAGCCACGAAGAGCACATCATGGGCATGATCGAGATGGCCGCCAAGCGTGGCGCCGAGCAGATCTACTTCCACGCCTTCCTGGATGGCCGTGACGTGCCGCCGCGCTCCGCCCAGTCCTCCATCGAGCTGTTCGACGCCCTGTTCGCCAAGCTCGGCAAGGGTCGCTTCGCCTCCATGATCGGTCGTTACTACTCCATGGACCGTGACAACCGCTGGGATCGCGTGCAGCAAGCCTATGACCTGATGACCCAGGGCAAGGCCGAGTTCACCGCCGACAGCGCCACCGAAGCCCTGGCCAACGCCTATGCCCGCGACGAGAACGACGAGTTCGTCAAGGCCACCCGCATCGGTGCCGCCGCGCCCATGCAGGATGGCGATGCACTGATCTTCATGAACTTCCGTGCCGACCGCGCCCGCGAGATCACCCGCGCCTTCGTCGACAGCGACTTCACCGGCTTCGCCCGCGCCGCAACGCCTGCCCTGAACTTCGTGATGCTGACCGAGTACGCGGCCGACATCAAGACCGCCTGCGCCTACCCGCCCACCGCCCTGGTCAACACCCTGGGTGAATGGCTGGCCAAGCAGGGCAAGACCCAGCTGCGTATCTCCGAAACCGAGAAGTACGCCCACGTCACCTTCTTCTTCAACGGTGGCGAAGAGGATTGCTTCACCGGTGAAGATCGCGAGATCGTCGCCAGTCCGAAAGTGGCCACCTACGATCTGCAGCCGGAGATGAGCTCGGGCGAGCTGACCGACAAGCTGGTCGGCGCCATCAAGAGCGGCAAGTACGACGTCATCATCTGCAACTACCCGAACGGCGACATGGTCGGCCATACCGGTGTGTTCGATGCGGCCGTCAAGGCCTGTGAAGCGGTCGACCACTGCATCGGTCGCGTCACCGAGGCCCTGGCCGAAGTGGGTGGCGAATGCCTCATCACCGCCGACCACGGCAACGCCGAGAAGATGATGGACGAAGAGACTGGTCAGGCCCACACAGCCCACACCAATCTGCCGGTTCCCCTCATCTACTTCGGTCGCAAAGCCGAGGTGGTCGAAGGCGGCAAACTGTCCGATCTGGCCCCCACCATGCTGACCCTCATGGGTCTGCCGGTGCCGCCGGAAATGACTGGCAAGCCCCTGATGATTCTGAAATAATCCTTCCCCATGCGGGGATGCGAAGTTATTTCAACCAAAACCAGTCGCGTCGGCCTGTTGGCCGGCGCGCTGTTTTTTTGCCTGCTCGGCGGCGCCGGCAAGGCGCAGGCTGCCAACCAGCAGCTCGGCGCCATGCAGACCGAAATCAAGGCGCAGCAGAAGACCATCCGGCTGAGCAAGCAGGAGCTGGCCAAACTCAATACCCAGCTCAAGGCGGATGAACAGGCCATCTCGACGGCCGCCGCCAAACTCGATCAGACCAAGCTGCAGCTGAAACAGAACCAGCAGAAGCTGGTGAAGCTGCAACAGGACAAACTGGAACTGGAGCGCCAGGCCAGCCACCAGAAGCAATTGCTGGCCAGACAGGCGGAGAGCGCCTTTCAGGCGGGCAACCACGACTACCTCAAGCTGCTGCTCAATCAGCAGGATCCGGCCAAACTGAGCCGCGCCCTCGACTATTTCGACTACCTCAACAAGGCCCGTATCGAGGCCATCGAAGCCCTGCGTGCGACCCGCACCAAGCTGGCCCACAACCAGCAGGCCACCCAGGAGACCGAGAGCAAGCTGCAGAGCCTGCTCACCGAGCAGCAAGCCACCCACCAGAGCCTGCTGGCCAGCCAGCAGAGCCGCGCCACCGTACGTAACCAGTTGCAGCAATCAGTGCAGGATGACGAGCAGAAGCTGAGCAAGCTGGTGAAGGCGGAGAAGGCCCTCAAGGCGCGACTGGAAGAGCTGCGCCGCCAACAGGAAGAGAAAGAGCGACGCGAGCGGGCGGAGCGGGAACGCCTCGCCAAGTTGAAGGCGGAGCAGGAGCGCCAGCGCAAGCTGGAGGCACAACGCCTGGCCGCCGAGCAGAAGCGGATCGCCGAGCAACAGCGTCTCGCGGCCCAGCAGCAGAAGGTGGGGGAGCAGCAGCGACTCGCCGCCGAGCAGCGCCGGGTCAGCGCACAGCAGGATCGGGTGGCGCAGCAGCAAGCCGCCGCCCGCAACAGCGCCAAGGCAAGCAATGGCTACAGCGGCCTCAAGACCAACGGCAGCCTGCGCTGGCCGGTGCAGGGCCCCATCCTCATCTCCTACGGCTCGCCGCGCACCGCCGAACTGAAATGGAAGGGCACCCTGATCGGCGCCAGTGAAGGTACCCAGGTCAAGGCGGTCGCCCCGGGTCAGGTGGTCTACGCAGACTGGCTGGACGGCTTCGGCATGCTGCTGGTGATCGATCACGGCCGCGGCTACATGAGCCTCTACGGTCACAATCAGTCGCTGCTGCGCCAGGTCGGCCAGAATGTGGAACAGGGGGAGCCCGTGGCCCTAGTGGGTGACAGCGGTGGTCAGGACAGGCCCGGCCTCTACTTCGAGATCCGCTATCAGGGTGAGGCCATCAACCCCACCAAGTGGCTCGCCAGACGCTAACCTGACCTTCACGAAAGCCTGCATGATGCAGGCTTTCTGGTGTTGGCGGGTGGCCAGGATGATGAAAACTTACCGACTATTCTGCCCATCCGGCCGGCTCATCAAGCCGTTCGCCCTCCCCATCTCTCACATCATCCAGTCATTTAGGGGAAGACGATCAGGCCTATCTGCTCCAGCAAGCCCTGCTGCTGCTCCTCGCTGATCTTTACCCCCTCCAGATTGACCCGCCGCAGATCCAGACCCGGCAGATCGCACTGGCGCAGATCGCAGCCCTGCAGGTTGAAGCTGGTCCAGTCTATCTGTCCGAAGGCTGAGCCGCCGAGATCGGATCCCGCGAGGGAGGCCCCCAGCAGATTGGCCCCCTGCCAGCGGTTGCCACCGAGTTCGCACTGCTCCAGCAGGCAGCCCTCGAAGTTGCCGTAGCTGAAGTTGTTGCCGGTCAGGTGCGCCTCGCAGAAGTAGCTCTTCCGGGTGATCTGGTTGGCAAAGCTGGCGTTGGCGAAGTTGATGCCCATGGCCTGGCAATCTCGCATCTCCAGCCCCAGACACTGGCTGCGGCTCAGGTCGGCCAGGGTGAGGTCACAGCGCAGGAAGCTGGCTTCCCGCAGATCGCAGCCCTGCAGCTGACAACCCTGTTCGTGCTCCCTGTCGTAGAAACTGCAGTCGACGAAGCGGCTCTCGCTCAGATCCAGCCAGGAGAAGTTGCAGTCGATGAAGCGGCAATCGCTGAAATCTTCATCGTCCACCTCCTGCTGTTCGAACCGTTTCCCGTTGAAGCTCTTGCCCTTTATCAATTGAAACCTCCCAGCGGCAGCACCATCGGCTGACTTTGCTACCCAAAACCGTTAATGTTACCTGTAACATTCTCGCCGGACCCCCAGATGAACGATACCCGCAAGCGCCGCCCTACCCTGCAAGACATCGCCGATCTGACCGGGGTGACCAAGATGACCGTCAGCCGCTATCTGAGGGATCCCCAGGCCGTGGCCGAGGGCACTCGCGAGCGGGTCGCCGCCGCGGTGGAGACCCTGGGCTACATCCCGAACCGGGCACCAGAGATCCTCTCCAACGCCACCAGCAAGGCCATCGGCATCCTGATCCCCTCCCTCTCCAACCAGGTCTTCTCCGCCGTGGTGCACGGCATCGAATCGGTGACCCGTCCCGCCGGCTACCAGACCCTGCTGGCCCACTACGGCTACAGCCCGCTGCGAGAAGAAGAGCAGGTCGCCTCCCTGCTCTCCTACAACGTGGATGGCCTGATCCTCTCGGACAGCCAGCACACCGAGCGCACCCGCAAGATGATCGCCACCGCCGGCATCCCGGTGGTGGAGACCATGGACCTGCCCCAGGATCCCATCGACATGGTGGTCGGCATGGATCACCGGGCGGCCGCCCGGGCCATGGTAACAGAGATGCTGCGCCGGGGGCGGCGCAAGGTGGTCTATCTGGGGGCGCGGCTCGATGTGCGTACCCAGTTGCGGATGGAAGGCTATTACCAGGCGATGAATGAGGCTGGCCTCGAGGGGCGCCACCTGCTGACCGAGCAATCCTCCACCTTCACCCTGGGAGGCCAGTTGCTGGACCAGGCGTTGGTGCGCTATCCGGATCTGGACGGCCTGTTCTGCACCAACGATGACCTGGCGGTGGGGGCCCTGCTGCAGTGCCAGGCCAAGTGGATCCCCGTGCCTCAGCAGGTCGCCATCGCCGGCAGCAACGCCCTCGACATCGGCCATGCCATGACCCCCAAGCTCGCCAGCATCGTCACCCCGCGCCAGGAGATAGGCCGCGAGGCGGCCGCCATGCTGCTGGCCCGGCTGAGCGGCCAGCCCCACCCCGAGAACCGCCGGGACATGGGTTTCTCCCTCTATGAAGGGGAGAGCCTGGGTTAAACGGCGCCCGGCCTGACCCTCGGGAGGCGGCGGGCGGGACAAAAACATCCCGCTTCCCCTGCTTTGCACGAAAAACGACAGGCCACCCTGGGGTGGCCTGTTTAGTTTTGCTAAACGATAAAGACTTAGCGTTTAACCAATTCAACCGCTTCACGGGACAGGCGGGTCACCTCATCCCAGTTGCCGGCCTTGACGGCCTCTGCCGGCAGCATCCAGGAGCCGCCAACGGTGGCGACACATTTCAGAGCCAGATAGTCGGCCACGTTTTTCGGGCCGATGCCGCCGGTCGGGCAGAACTTGACCTGGGGCAGGGGGGCGGCGATGGCGGACAGCGCCTTGGTGCCGCCGTTGGCCTCGGCCGGGAAGAACTTCAGGTGATCGTACCCGGCTTCCAGCGCCTGCATCACCTCGGACGGGGTGGCTACCCCGGGGATCAGCGGCGCCGTGCTCTTGGCCGCATGGGCCAGCAGGGCCGGGGTCATGCCCGGGGAGATGACGAAGCGGGCACCGGCGGCCACGGCGGCATCGAACTGGGCGCTGTTGAGCACAGTCCCCGCCCCCACCATGGCTTCCGGCATCTCACGGGCGATGAGGGCGATGGCATCCAGCGCCACCGGGGTACGCAGGGTGATCTCGAAGACCGAGATGCCACCGGCCAGCAGGGCCTTGGCCATGGGCAGGGCCTGATCCAGCTCATTGATGACCATCACGGGCACCAGCGGGGAGGCGGCAAACACCTCGGCGGGAGTCACTTTCCAGTTTTGCATTGCTCTTCCTCAGTCAAAGATGGTGGCGCCACACTCGGCGCTCGATACCGCGCGACGCATCACGCTGAACAGTTCACGACCCCAGCCCTCTTGCTCCAGGGTCAGGTCAATCTCGGCCTGGCTGCGACCACTCAGGTCGGTCAGGCAATCCAGAGTACCGGTTTCGGCATCCACCCGCAGCAGGTCGCCATCACGCAGCAGGCCGATGGCCCCGCCATGCAGCGCCTCCGGAGTGACGTGGATGGCGGCCGGGATCTTGCCGGAAGCCCCGGACAGGCGGCCATCGGTGACCAGCGCCACCTTGTGACCCGCCTTTTGCAGGTTGCCGAGCACCGGCATCAGCTTGTGCAGCTCCGGCATGCCGTTGGCGGCCGGGCCGTTGTGGCGCACCACGATGACCGCATCCTGATTGAGCCCGCCAGCCTTGTAGGCCGCTTCCACCGCGTGCTGGGAGGAGAAGACCCGGGCCGGGGCCTCGATGACGCGATATTCCGGCGCCACCGCAGAGACCTTGACCACGGCGCGGCCCAGGTTACCCGCCAGCAGCTTGGTGCCACCGGTGACCTGGAACACTGAGCCGGAAGGAGAGAGGACACTCGGATCCGTACTCTCGCCCACCGGTTGCCACACCAGCTTGCCATCCACCAGCTGCGGGCGACTGAGATAGTCCTGCATCTCGCCGAAGGTCGGGGTGGCATCCAGGTGGATCAGGTTGTCTTGCGCCAACCGGCGCATCAGTCCCGGCACGGCGCCGGCCTGCTCGAAGGCGTTCACGTCCGCCGGGCCGTTCGGGTACATGCGTACCAGCAGCGGCACCACGTCGGAGAGATCGCTGAGATCGTCCCAGGTCAGTTCCAGCCCCGCGGCGCGGGCCAGCGCCACCATGTGGATACTGTGGTTGGTGCTGCCACCGGAGGCGAGCAGGGCCACCAGGCCGTTCACCAGGGCGCGCTCGTCAATCACCTCGATCAGGGGGCGATAGGCCGGGGAGCCCGGGATCATGGCGCTGATGCGGCGGGCCGCCTCGGCGGTCAGGGCACGGCGCAGCGCGCTGTGGGGATGCACGAAGGCGGAGCCCGGCAGCATCAGGCCCATGGCCTCGAACACCAGCTGGTTGGTGTTGGCGGTGCCGTAGAAGGTACAAGTACCGGCCGAGTGGTAGGCGCCGCACTCCATCTGCAGCAGGGCATCACGGCCCACTTCGCCGGCGGCGTACTGCTGGCGCACCTTGACCTTCTCGTCGTTGCTGATGCCGCTGGCCATGGGGCCGGCGGGGACGAAGGCGGTGGGCAGGTGGGCGTGGGAGAGCGCCCCCATGATCTGGCCCGGGGCTATCTTGTCGCAGATGCCGAGCAGCAGGGTCGCATCGAAGGTGTTGTGAGAGAGGGACAGTGCCGTCGCCTGGGCGATGAGATCCCGGGAGAACAGGGACATGTCCATTCCCGGCTGGCCCTGGGTGACGCCATCGCACATGGCAGGCACGCCGCCGGCCACCTGGGCGCTGTGGCCGAGCTCGGCCAGCACCGCCTTGATCTGATCCGGATAGCCCTGATAGGGCTGATGGGCGCTCAGCATGTCGTTGTAGGCGGTGACGATGCCGACATTGGCCCGGGTCATGTCGAGGATGCGGCCCTTCTCGTCGCAGCTGGACGCCGCCACGGCATGGGCAAGGTTGCCGCAGGCCAGGGCGGCACGGGTCTTGCCCTGCTCGGCCTGGCGTTGGATGCGGGCCTGGAAGGCGGCGCGGCGGGTACGGCTGCGCTCGCGGATACGGTCGGTGACCGCCTGGATCACGGGATGGATCATGACGCTTGCTCCGGTGAAATCATGGGTCGGCGGTCGGCAACCGCCGGGATCAGGGGGCGGCTCACAGGGCCTGCTCCAGTGCCGTGACGGCCCGATCGACCACCAGATCGAAGGTCCCGTCTATATCGATGTGGAATACCCCGGCCTCGCCATCTGGGCGCTCCAGAGTATCAAACTGGCTTTGTACCATGCTCTCTCGCATGAAGTGGCCCTTGCGGGCACGCATCCGTTCCAGGATCAGGGGCTGGTCGCCGTCGAGGAACAGGAAGTGCACAGATTCGTTGCCGTCGCGGATCTGATCCCGGTACTGGCGCTTGAGGGCGGAGCAGACGATCACGCCCACCTCGTTCTTCTGCTCCAGGCTGTAGGCCGCATCACGGATCCGCTCAAGCCAGGGGGCGCGGTCCTCGTCGTTGAGGGGATTGCCCCCCGCCATCTTCTGGATATTGGCGCGGGGGTGCAGGTCATCACCGTCGATGAACTTGGCACCGAGGATTTCAGCCACCCGAAGGCCGACGCTGGATTTGCCGCTACCACACACACCCATCACGATAATGCTCTTGCCCGCCATTGTTTGACCTCTATCTCATTTTTCAAAAAACGTGTCGTTGATGGGTTTTAACTTACCACGTTACCGGTAACATGTTACCGGTAACAACGAAAAATGTGAAGTCTGCCACAGACTGAACAGTCTCGGCGCCCGGCCAGTGGCATGGGGCAGAGATAAAACAATAAATATAAACAAATCATGTAGATATGCTTGGATAACGCGCGCCAGGCTATCGCAATCGAACTTGGAATAAGGAACGCATAACAATGTCAGACCTCTCCCTGATCATGACGGCCGCCGGCTCCATCGTGCTGCTGCTCTTTCTGGTGATGAAGGCCCGCCTGCACGCCGTCGTCTCCCTCATCTTGGTCTCCATGGTCGCCGGCCTCGCCGCCGGCATGAACCCGGCCGAGATCGCCACCACCATCCAGAAAGGGATGGGGGGCACTCTCGGCTTCGTTGCCGTGGTCGTGGCCCTTGGCGCCATGTTCGGCAAGGTGATGGAAGTGACCGGTGCCCTCGACCGGGTTGCCCACACCCTGCTCGGCACCTTCGGCGTCAAGCGCGCCAGCTGGGCCATGACCCTCACCGGCTTTGTCTGCGCCCTGCCCCTGTTCTTCGACGTGGCCGTGGTGCTGCTGATCGGCGTCGCCTTCGCCATCGTCCGCCGTGGCGGCGGCAGCGTGGTGAAGATCGGCATCGCCCTGCTGGCGGGCATCGCCACCTGCCAGGCCTTCCTGATCCCGGCGCCCGGCCCCATCCTGGTGGCCTCCCAGCTGGGTGCCGACTTCGGTTACATGATCCTGTTCGGCCTCATCGCCGCCATTCCGGCCATGATCCTGGCGGGCCCGCTGTTTGGCCAGCTGATCAGCAAGGTGGTGGATGTCCCCCTCCCCGCCGATGCCCAGAACAGCGTGCACGACGACAGCAAGACCCTGCCCTCCTTCGGGCTGGCCATGGGCCTCATCGGCCTGCCGCTGCTGTTGATCGGCCTCAAGACCATCGTCAGCCGCTTCGTGGAGGCAGGTTCCACCTTGCACGACTGGCTGGAGTTCATCGGCCACCCCTTCACCGCCATCATGGTCGCCTGTCTGGCCGCCTTCTATCTGCTGGGGGTGCGTCGCGGCATGTCCCGTGACGAGGTGATGAACATCTGCAACAGCGCCATCCAGCCTGCCGGCGTCATCATCCTGGTGACCGGTGCCGGTGGCGTCTTCAAGCAGGTACTGGTGGACTCCGGTGTCGGCGCCGCCCTCGGCAATACCCTGGCGGACTCCGGCCTGCCCATAGTCGCGCTGGCCTTCATCCTGGCCGCCGCGGTGCGGGTCATCCAGGGCTCGGCCACCGTCGCCATGCTGACCGCCTGCGGCCTGGTGCTGCCGATGCTGGAACCCCTCGGCCTGAGCGGTGCCCAGCTGGCCACCATCACCATCGCCATCGGTGGCGGCGCCATCGTGCTGTCCCACGTCAACGACTCCGGCTTCTGGCTGGCCAACCGCTACCTCGGCCTCAGCGAGAAGCAGACCCTGCAAACCTGGACCGTGATGGAAACCATCATTGGGACCACGGGCGGGATCGTGGCGATGATCATCTACAGTTTCCTGTAAGGCGATCTCCCCTCGAAAAGGCCTCCGTTGTGAGGCCTTTTTCAGCTTCTTGATGATTCTTTTACTTTGGCTGAGGGAGTGAGGTTGTTAGAATCGCCTATTCATTGCCCCGAGTGGAACGCTTAACCCCGTGATATCAGGTTTCTCTATGCATTCATCGGCACATTATCGACAGTCGCTGACACGTTTGCCCCAGATCGCGGTCTCCGCCGATCAGTTTCAGGTACTCAGCAGCGCCAAGGAATTCAAGAGCCGGATCCTCTCCCTCATCGCCGGTGCGACCCAGCGTATCTATCTGATCGCCCTCTACCTGCAAGACGATGAGGCAGGACGGGAGATCCTCTCCGCCCTCTACGCCGCCAAGCAACGCAACCCGGCCCTCGATGTCAAAGTCTTCGTCGACTTCCACCGCGCCCAGCGCGGGCTCATCGGTAAGGGCAAGCAGGGTGGCAACCATCTGCTGTATCAGGAGATGGCCGCGCGCCACGAGCACCCCATCGAAATTTACGGAGTGCCGGTAAAGGGGCGCGAGCTGCTCGGGGTGCTGCACCTCAAGGGCTTCATCTTCGACGATGTGCTGCTCTACTCGGGCGCCAGCCTGAACGACATCTACCTGCACCAGCAGGATCGCTACCGTTTCGATCGCTATCACCAGATCCGCAGCCAGGCGCTGACCCGCAGCATGGTCAACTATGTGGATGACGTCTTCCTGCGCAGCGACGCCGTCCAGCGGCTGGATCGCACCGGCATTCCCGGCGCCAAGCAGCTGAAAGGGCAGATCCGTCGCTTCAAACAGGCACTGCGTACCAGCCAGTACCGCTTCGAAACCATACTGCCCAACAGCCAGGAGATCGCCATCACCCCCATGGCGGGCCTGGGCAAGCGCGGCAACCAGCTCAACCGGATGATCCGCAACCTGGTACGGGCCACGGAGCGGGAGATCTTCATCTGCACCCCCTACTTCAACCCACCCAAGGAGTTGAACAAGGATGTGGAGGCACTGCTCCAGCGCGGTTGCAAGGTGACCATAGTCGTGGGTGACAAGACGGCCAACGACTTCTTCATCCCGCCGGAGGAGAAGTTCTCCACCATCGGTGGGTTGCCCTACCTGTACGAGACCAACCTGCGCAAGTTTGCCGAGCGCAACCAGCGTCACATTGACAGCGGCCGCCTCAACCTGATGCTCTGGTGCTGCGAGAAGAACTCCTATCACCTCAAGGGGATCTTCGTGGACGAGGAGTGGGCGTTGCTCACCGGCAACAACCTCAATCCCCGCGCCTGGGCACTGGATCTGGAGAACGGCCTGCTGGTGCATGATCAGCACCACCATCTGCGTGCGCGCTTCGCCGAGGAGCGGGACAACATCCTGACCCATGCCCGTCGCATCAGCCGCTTCGACCAGATTGAGCAGATCCAGGATTACCCGGATCAGGTGCGCAAACTGCTGGCCCGGATCCACAGGGTCAAGGCACACCTGTTGCTCAAGCGCATCATCTAACGTCTGTGAAGCCTGCATCCCAGGCGCACAGCCATGCACCCAAAGGCCTGCCGATTTCGGCGGGCCTTTGTCATTCATGGCCTGCCGCCATCGCCCCCTGCCGGCATCTCTGCGACAGCAACGCGGCTTGCATCGCAACATCAATAACCCCTATCATCTGGACATATTTACAGTGTTTTCGGGCATCTAATTGATGAAATTGGATAAAATCTCCCTCGATAGCCTCAAGGGCGTCGGCAGCAAGATGCTGGAGAAACTCGAACGGCTGGGACTCGCCACCGTGCAGGACCTGCTGTTCCACCTCCCCTTGCGTTACGAGGATCGCACCCAGGTGTGGCCCATCGGCGATCTGCCGCCGGGTCTGCACGGCGCGGTCGAGGGTGAAATCCAGGATACCCAGCTGGTCATGGGTCGTCGCCGCATGCTGGTATGCCGCATCAGCGATGGCACCGGCACCCTGACCCTGCGCTTCTTCAACTTCACCGCCGCCCAGAAGAACAGCCTGGGCCAGGGCAGGTTGATCCGCTGCTTTGGCGAAGTGAGACCCGGCAAATACGGGCTGGAGATGGCCCACCCCGAGTACAAGCTGCTCGGCGAGGAGCAGGCCGGCCAGACCGAGGATGCCCTCACCCCCGTCTATCCCACCACGGAAGGCTTGCGCCAGCTGACCCTGCGCAGCCTCACCGATCAGGCCCTGGCCCAGCTCGACCTCTACGGGGTAGACGAACTGCTGCCTGCCGGCCTCTATCCCCATCAGATCGAACTCGCCGCCGCCCTGCGTCTGCTGCATCGCCCACCTCCCTCGGTGGTGCTGGCGTTGCTGGAGAGCGGCCAGCATCCGGCCCAGCAGCGGCTGGTGCTGGAAGAGCTGCTGGCCCACAACCTCTCGGTATTGAAGGTACGTGCCCAATCCCAGACCCAGCTCGCCCGCGCCCTCAAGCCCGCTCCCACCCTGATCAGGCAACTGCTCGGCGCCCTGCCGTTCAAACCGACCGGGGCCCAGAACCGGGTGGTGGCGGAGATAAGCCAGGACTTGCAGCGCCCCTACCCCATGATGCGGTTGGTGCAGGGAGACGTGGGCTCCGGCAAGACGCTGGTCGCGGCGCTCGCCGCCCTGCAGGCCATCGGCAACGGCTGCCAGGTGGGGCTGATGGCCCCGACCGAGCTGCTGGCGGAGCAGCATGCCATCAACTTCGCCAACTGGCTGGCACCGCTCGGCATCAAGGTCGGCTGGCTGGCTGGCAAGCAGAAGGGCAAGGCGCGGGAAGAGGCGCTCGCCGCCATTGCCGACGGCAGCGTCAAGATGGTGGTGGGCACCCACGCCATCTTCCAGGAGCAGGTGGTGTTCCAGCGACTGGCTCTGGTCATCATCGACGAACAGCACAGATTCGGGGTGCACCAGCGCCTCGCCCTGCGGGAGAAAGGGGAACGGGAGGGGGTACACCCCCATCAGCTGATCATGACCGCCACCCCCATCCCCCGCACTCTGGCGATGACCGCCTATGCGGATCTCGATACCTCCATCATCGATGAGCTGCCGCCGGGCCGCACCCCCATCACCACGGTCGCCCTGCCGGACAGCCGCCGGGACGATGTGATAGAACGGGTCAGGCTGGCCTGCGAGGAGGGCAAGCAGGCTTACTGGGTCTGCACCCTGATCGAGGAGTCCGAGGCGCTGGAATGCCAGGCCGCCGAGGATACCGCCACCGAACTGCAAACCCGATTGCCCGGTCTGCATATCGGCCTGGTACATGGCCGCATGCGTCCCGTCGAGAAGCAGCGGGTGATGGAGGAGTTCAAGGCAGGCATCCTGCAACTGCTGGTCGCCACCACCGTCATCGAGGTGGGGGTGGATGTGCCGAACGCCAGCCTGATGATCATCGAGAACCCGGAGCGACTCGGGCTGGCCCAGTTGCACCAGCTGCGCGGCCGTGTCGGGCGGGGATCGGTGGCCTCCCACTGCGTGCTGCTCTATCACGCCCCGCTCTCCAAGACGGCCCAGAGCCGGCTCGGGGTGCTGCGCGAGACCAACGACGGTTTCCTCATCGCCCAGCGGGATCTGGAGCTGCGCGGGCCGGGAGAACTGCTCGGCACTCGCCAGACCGGGCTGGCGGATCTCAAGATTGCCGACCTGGTGCGGGACCAGCCGCTGATCCCCCAGGTGCAGAAGATGGCTCGCTTCCTGATGGACAAGCACCCGAGCCATGTCGAACCCTTGATCCGGCGCTGGCTCGGCTTGCGGGATCACTATTCCAATGCCTGATCCGTCACCGGTTTGACCTGCAGGCTCACTATGCCAACGCCTGACCGGCCCATAGAAACAGGAGAAAAGCACCGATGAATTCCTGGCTACGCGCCCTGCTCTATCTCTTTGCCTTCCTGTTGCTCTTCGTCTGGATGGGGCTTGGCCTGTTCGATGCCGATCGTGCCAAGGGCCCCATCGCCGACTGGCTGAGCCAGCAGACCGGGGTGCCGGTCAGCATAGGCCGGCTGGTGTTCAATCCGCTCCATCCCTACACCCTGCTGGCGGAGCAGGTGCACTACGGAGATGCGGTGCAGCTCGACAAGATCTATCTGGAGATAGACAACATCGACTGGCTGAACCGGGACGTGCGCATCGCCCACCTGGATCTCATCCGCCCCGTCATCAAGCTGCCGCTCCCCAACCAGCTGCCCACCCTGCCGGTGCGCACCCTCACCATCAGCGACAGCACCGTCGACAATCTCAGCTTGCTGAGTCCGGAGCTGACCCTGCGTGGCCTGAGCGCCACTCTGAGCGACTGGGAACTGATCGATCCTAAACGCCAGCCCCAGGCCAATCTGACCCTAGCCATCAATCAGCTGGAAGTGCCCCAGTTCACCCTGGCTCGCCTCAACCTGACGGGGCGACTGGAAGCCCAGGTGCTCAGCACCGACAAGCTCACCGCCAGCCTGTTCGACGGCGGGCTTGCAACCGGCATGGTGCTCGACTGGCCTGCTCGCAGCCTGCAACTGCACGCTCTCAAGGCGCGCGCCATGCGAGTCGAGCTCGGCGATATCCCGCAAGGCAGCTTCCCCTTGCGCAAGATAAGCCTGGACAAGGGCCAGTTCGAGCAGCTCAGCGTCAATGCCATCAACCAGGAGCTCGCCTTCAACAACTTCAACGGCCAGCTGACCGCCTTCGACTGGCAGGCCGGCCATCGTCCCAGCGGCTACCTCACCGGCACCCTGGCGGACTTCGGCCGCGGCCTGTTCCAGCTGGAGGCGATCAAGGGACGGCTCGCCTTCTCGCCCCAGCAATACGATGCCGAATTGCAGGGCAAGGCTTATGAAGGGGAGTTCAATCTGGAGCTGGCGCTGGACCCGGATCTGCAGCGGCTCACCCTCAAGGAGATGAGCCTGAACGCCATGGACATCAGCCTGCCAGACGGTTGGTGGCAGGACTGGCAAGGCTGGCGCCCCCAGCAGATCGACGTGCGCAAGCTCACCTTCGACAAGCTGAAGGTGCTCTCCTTCGACGATGCGCTGCCACTCTCCCTGACCGGCTGGCAGTTTTACCTGACCGATCTCAGCCTGCGGGGCAATCAGCCGGGCCCCCTGCTTGGCCGCACCCGGGTGGAGAGCAAATGGTTCGAACTGGTGTGGGACGGCCTCAGTGCCCGCAACGGCGAGCTGGATGGGGAGCTGACCCCCAGCTCCTGGCAACTCAACCGCCTCTCGACCACCCTGCCTGACGAGGGCTCCCTCACCCTGAGCGGCCAATGGGGCAAGGAGCCGGGCCAGAGCAGCCGACTGCAACTGCAGGGCAAGCAGCTGGATATGGAGCAGTGGAACAGCTTGCTACATCCGGACAAGCCCTCCCCCCTCTCGGTGGCGGGCAAGCTGGACATCAGCGCCGATCTGCAGGCCGTGACAGGGGAGACTCCGGACAGCTGGCGCAACACCCTGCAGGGCAGCCTCAGCCTGGATGCCAAGGATCCCTTCTGGGACAAGGTAGGGATAGATCCCCTGCTGGATGAGTGGTTCAAGGAACCCCAGGCACCCACCATGACGCCAGAGGCGCTGTGGCAGGCGCTGCAAAGAGGGGATACCCCCTTCTACCACATCACACTGCAGGCCAGGGCCGAGCAGGGCAAGGTGACAGTCGAACAGGCCGGCGCCTCCACCATCACCCACCTGCTCGCCCTGCAGGGCGGGCTGGATCTTGCCAAGAGCGAGTGGCAGCTGGATCTCGGGGTGCTGAACAAGCAACGCTGCGCCGAGCTGCTGGCCCAGTGGCGCGGCCCCCTCGATGCCCCGACTCTGGAGTGGCGCTTCCCCACCGGGCAGAACGCCTGCGGCTGGGAGCCCGGGGTTCGCTACCCTGCACAGGGCAACAGCAGCCCGCTCTGGCGCCCGGCCCAGCCCAAACCAGCGCCCCAACCAACGCCATAAACGAACAAGGCCTCATCATGAGGCCTTGTCGTCAGCAGGTCGGCAAGATCAATCTACTGGCCAGCCCGCTTGATGGGTTGCACCACATACTGACCGGAAAACTCCACCGCCAGCTTGCGGCCGCTGAACAGCTGCACCCTCAGGCTGAACTTGGCGGACTCCTTGTTCTTGAGGGGATCCAGCACCGCGGGCATCCCCTCTCGGGCCACCCTGGCTTCCGGCTCCTCGCTCACCGGACGGTAATATTTGATGTTCCCCTCCGCCAGCACTATGTCACCGCCCAGTCCGGCCTCCTTGAGCTGCAACCAGATGAGGCCCCACCCCGCCAGCACGCACTGGCTATAAATGCTGCCGGCGAACATGGTGTCGTGCACATTGAGGTTGGCCGCCAGGTTGGCCTTGAGGTGGAAGGTCTGCCCGTCGTAATGGGTGATGTGGACTCCCATCTTCTCACTGATGGGGATGCCCCGCGACCAGCGGGTGGTGAGATCCTGACACCACTCCGATCGGTACTGGATGGTCTGCAAAGGACTCAGGGACTTGATCATCTGCCGATGGGGGATGCGGCCGAAGGAGACGGGGCCTTCCCCCACCTCCAGAAAACCGCAGCGACGGTAGAACTCCACCGCCTCCTGGCGGGCGTTCATCACCAGCCGCTTCACCTTCTCGTCCCGGGCGAGCTGTTCGAGGTCTTCCACCATGCGGGCCCCGAGTCCCTGGCCCCGGTACTCGGGGCGCAATGCCATGAAGCGGATCTGGGCCTCGTCCCCCCCGACGAACAGGCGACCGACGGCGATGGGGGTATCGTCTTCCGCCAGCATCAGACGGTGGATGGCGACGGTGTCATATTCGTCCCGCTCGGAGCCGATGGGCAAATTGAAGGGCTTGCGCAGTAGCTCCCAGCGCAGTTGGTAGTAAGCATCCAGCTCGGCTGCCGTTTGGGGGGTGACTACCCGGTACATAAAGCGATCCTTGAGTTAGCGCCGCAGGGCAGAATGAAAGGCTTACGCACCAATGCCTCCCAACGCCACTGGTAGTAAGCATCCAGCTCGGCTGCCGTTTGGGGGGTGACCACCCGGTACATAGATACATCCTTGAGTTACACTGGTCGAAAACCATCTTGCCGTGCAAATTCATGGACTTCAATCTGCAAGCGTACCAAGCCGATCACTTATTGCACCTCAGTGTCAAACCCGAGCGCCGCCTCAGCATCCTGGAAAATGGTCAGCATCGCTGGCTGGAAATGGACGGCGTGGTGCAGTCAGCCATGAGCCTCGCCCAGCCTGACCGCCTCTGCCTGCCCCATCAACGCAGCATTGCCGTACACCTGCCCGAACGGGCGAACCGGATCCTGGAACTGGGCCTCGGCGGCGGCGATCTCACCCGCCATCTGGCGGCCCGCTGGCCCGAGGCCGCGCACGATTGCGTGGATCTGGACGCCGAGATCCTCACCCTGTTCCAGCAGTTCTTTCAACCCTCGGCCCTGCGAACCCCCCGGCTGCACCAGGCCGATGCACTCCACTTCCTGCTCCAGCATCAGGAGCGCTACGATCTGGTGCTGTTGGATCTGTTCAGCCAGGACGGCAATCCCCTGCTGCTGTTCCAGGCGCCTCTCTACCAGGCCCTGGCCCAGCGCCTCGCGGGCACCCTCATCATCAACCTGCTGCCACGCACCCAGCTCGAACAAGCGCAGGCCCTGCGACTGGCGAGGGAGTGGGTCGGTCCCACCGAACTGCATGCCGTGCCCGGCTACCGCAATGTCATCCTGCACACTACCCGCGAGCCCCATCACGGCTCATAGTGGCTGAAAACGTACCGACACACCGGGATCGCACTCTGGCAGGCAGTGGTTATGTATTGCACAGCGAATTTCTGCCATACAAAACGCCATAAAAACAGCCTTTGGCAGCATGAAAGGTAGCAGTTAGACCTGCAGCCAGAAGGTCACGGGACCGTCATTGAGCAGCCGCACCTTCATGTCGGCGGCGAAACGGCCGCTCTCGGTTGGCAGACCGCTCTCCCGCGCCTTGTCCACGAAATAGTCATAGAGGCGCTCCGCCTCCACCGGGTGCGCGCCGCCGGAGAAGCTCGGCCGCATCCCCTTGCCGGTATCCGCCGCCAGGGTGAACTGGGAGACCACCAGCAGGCTGCCGCCGGCCTGACCGACGTTGAGGTTCATCTTGCCGTTCTCGTCGGAGAAGATGCGATAGCCGCTCACCTTGTGCAGCAGCTTGTCGGCCTTGGCCTCATCATCCCCCTGCTCGACCCCGAGCAGTACCAGCAGCCCCCCCTCGATGGTGCCCACCACCTCGCCGTCCACCGTCACGCTGGCCTCGGCAACCCGTTGGATCAATGCAATCACCCGCAACTCCTTCATCTGTGGGAAAGAAACGACCGCCAGCTGGCGGTCGTTGATGGTAACAATAAGCGATGGGCGCAGGCCAATGTCACATCAGCCTTGCGCATCTCCTCCCGCGGGATGGCCCCTGACGCAGCTCAACCCAGCTCCTCGGCCCCCGGCTTCTCATATTCGCCGAGGCAGGCGGTGGTCTCGGCGCCAAGCAGTATCACCAGCCAGCTCAGATAGACCCAGACGAACAGGATAGGAATGGTCGCCAGCGCCCCGTAGATGGCCTGATAGGAGGGGAAGTTGGTGATATAGATGGCGAAACCACGCTTGGCCAGCTCGAACAGGGTGGCCGCCACCAGGGCGCCGATGAAGGCATGGGTCAACCGCACCTTGCAGTTCGGCACCACCGTATAGATCAGCAGGAAGGTGAGCACGGAGAACAGGAACGGCAGGCTGCGCAGCAGCAGGAAACCGATGCCGAACAGGCTGTCACCGGAGAACAGCTTGAGGGACAGGATATAAGAGGAGATGGCGAGGCTGGCACCGATGAGCACCGGGCCCAGGGTCAGGATCATCCAGTACATGGCGAAGGCCTGGGCCAGGGGCCGGTTCTGGGTCGAGCGCCAGATGTAGTTGAGGTTCTTGTCGATGGCCGAGATCAGCATCAGGGCCACCACGATCAGGGCGCCAATCCCCACTGCCGTAGTATTGGTGGCATTGGCCACGAAGCCGTCGATGTACTCCTTGAGCATTTCGCCGGCGGTGGGCACGAAGTTGTGATAGACGAACTGCTCTATCCCCTGCTTCAGGCTCTGGAATACCGGAAAGGCGGACATCATGCCAAACACCACGGCGATCATGGGCACCAGGGAGAGCAGAGTGACATAGGCCAGGTAGCCCGCGGTGACGGTCAACCTGTCCTGCTGGAAACGGCCCCAGACAAACTGGGCGAAGTGGCCACCATCGTGGCGCAAGAAGGAAACGGCATGGCCCAGACGGCCACGGATTTTCTGCAACATCGCAATTCTCGAACAATTCATCATGCCGATATTGTGTCAGATAGGGTGGCCATTTGGCCACCTGCGTGCAGCCCAGACCCGTCAGCGTGGCTCGCACCCGGGCAAGCGCCCATAAAAAAAGAGGCCATAAGGCCTCTCTTTGGTCTGTCGATGAACAGCTATCAAGCACGACCGGCGCGCTTGCGATCCATCTCGGTCAGCAGCTTCTTGCGGATACGGATCGCCTTGGGGGTGATCTCGACCAGCTCGTCGTTGTCGATGAACTCGAGGGCCTGTTCCAGGGTCATGCGGATCGGCGGAGTCAGCACCTGGGCTTCGTCGGTACCGGAGGCACGCATGTTGGTCAGCTGTTTGCCCTTCAGGCAGTTGACGGTCAGGTCGTTGGAGCGGGAGTGGATCCCGATCACCTGGCCTTCGTACACCTCGGTCGCGTGACCGATGAACAGACGACCACGATCTTGCAGGCCGAACAGGGCGAAGGTCAGAGCCTTGCCGGTGGCGTTGGAGATCAGCACGCCGTTCTGACGCTCACCGATGCTGCCACCCTTGTGCGGACCGTAGTGGTCGAAGGTGTGGTACAGCAGGCCGGTACCTGAGGTCATGGTCAGGAACTCGGTCTGGAAGCCGATCAGGCCACGGCTCGGGATCATGAAGTCCAGACGGACACGGCCCTTGCCATCCGGGGTCATGTTGGTCATCTCGCCCTTACGCAGACCGAGTTGCTCCATCACGGAACCCTGGTGGATCTCTTCCACGTCGACAGTCACGGTTTCGAACGGCTCTTGCAGAACGCCGTCAACGGTGCGCAGGATAACTTCCGGACGGGATACGGCCAGCTCGTAACCTTCGCGACGCATGTTTTCGATCAGGATGGACAGGTGCAGTTCACCACGGCCGGAGACGCGGAACTTGTCCGGATCTTCGGTCTCTTCCACGCGCAGGGCCACGTTGTGGACCAGCTCCTGGTTCAGACGCTCCAGGATGTTGCGGGAAGTCACGAACTTGCCTTCTTTACCGGCGAACGGGGAGGTGTTCACCTGGAAGGTCATGTTCACGGTCGGCTCGTCAACGGAGAGCGGCGGCAGGGCTTCGACGGCGTTGTTGTCACAGACGGTGTCGGAGATCTTCAGCTCGCCCAGACCGGTGATGGCGATGATGTCGCCCGCTTGCGCGTCGGCCACTTCGGTACGGGACAGACCCAGGTAACCCAGCACCTGACCGACCTTGCCGGTACGGCTCTTGCCGTTGGCACCGACGATGGTGACCTGTTGGTTGGTCTTGACGCGACCACGGGTGATACGGCCGATACCGATGACACCGACGTAGGAGTTGTAGTCCAGCTGGGAGATCTGCATCTGGAAACCACCGTCTGCGTCAGCCTTGGGGGCTTCCACGTTGTCGACGATGGCCTGGAACAGGGGTTCCATGTTCTCGGACGGCACGTCCTGATCCATGGTGGCCCAGCCGTTCAGTGCAGAGGCGTAAACAACCTTGAAGTCCAGCTGCTCATCGGTGGCACCCAGGTTGTCAAACAGGTCGAATACCTGATCCATTACCCAGTCAGGACGAGCACCCGGACGGTCGATCTTGTTGATGACCACGATCGGCTTCAGGCCCTGGGCGAACGCCTTCTGGGTCACGAAACGGGTTTGCGGCATCGGGCCGTCGACGGCGTCGACCAGCAGCAGCACGGAGTCAACCATGGACAGTACGCGCTCAACTTCACCACCGAAGTCGGCGTGACCCGGGGTATCAACGATGTTGATGCGGTAGTCGTTCCAGCGGATCGCAGTGTTCTTGGCGAGAATGGTGATGCCACGTTCCCGTTCCAGATCATTGGAGTCCATGATCCGTTCCTGACCTTCGCTGGTGCGATCCAGAGTGCCGGATTGCTGCAGCAGCTTATCAACCAGAGTCGTTTTGCCGTGGTCAACGTGCGCAATAATCGCAATATTGCGTAAATTCTCTAACATTCTCGCCTCAAATCACCGGGTAAAATTGGGCGCTAATTGTACTCTCGCCTTTGTGATCTGCCTAGCAGAATTGCAGACCATTCGTGCACGACAGGGGATCAGGATCATAGACCCCGTTTGAAAAGCCTGCTTAGATGGGGGTTGGAACGCTGGCGCACCATATTGGTGCACCAAAAGGATCCAAGGTTGCACCACTATGAGGCGCAACACTGCACGAGAGCGGGTGACCCGACAGCCTGAAACGGTGCAAATGCCCTGAAATCAAGCTGTCACAAACTTGGCACGATACTGGCTTATGTGAATATGACGACGCATTCACCCAAAGAGTTTTAACACCGGAGGTTACTTAGCATGTCAGCCCAGAACGTTTTGGCCCTGATCCAGGAACACGAAGTCAAGTTTGTTGATCTGCGCTTTACCGACACCAAGGGTAAAGAACAGCACGTATCCATTCCTTCCCATCAGGTCGATGAAGACTTCTTCGAAGATGGCAAGATGTTCGATGGTTCCTCCATCGGCGGCTGGAAGGGCATCAATGAGTCTGACATGGTGCTGATGCCGGACCCGGCCTCCGCCAAGCTGGATCCCTTCACTGAAGAGACCACCCTGAACATCGTCTGTGACGTGCTCGAGCCCGCCACCATGCAAGGCTACGACCGCGATCCGCGCTCCATCGCCAAGCGCGCCGAAGATTTCCTGAAGTCCAGCGGCATCGCTGACACCGTGCTGTTCGGGCCGGAGCCGGAATTCTTCATGTTCGACAACATCACCTTCTCCAACACCATGGGCCACAGCTTCGTGAAGATCGAATCCGAAGAAGCTGCCTGGAACTCCGGTACCGACTACGAGCACGGCAACAAGGGTCACCGTCCCTTCGTCAAGGGTGGTTACTTCCCGGTTGCACCGGTTGACTCCTCCCAGGATATCCGTGCCGCCATGTGTCTGGTGCTGGAAGAGATGGGCCAGGTGGTCGAAGCGCACCACCATGAAGTGGCGACCGCCGGTCAGAACGAGATCGCGACCCGCTTCAACACTCTGACTCTGAAAGCGGACGAAGTGCAGGTGCTGAAGTACGTGATCCACAACGTGGCCCACGCCTACAACAAGACCGTTACCTTCATGCCCAAACCCATGTTCGGTGACAACGGCTCCGGCATGCACTGCCACCAGTCCCTGGCCAAGAACGGCGTCAACCTGTTCGCCGGCGACCTGTACGGCGGTCTGTCCGAGATGGCGCTGCACTACATCGGCGGCATCATCAAGCACGCCAAGGCCATCAACGCCTTCGCCAACCCGACCACCAACTCCTACAAGCGTCTGGTACCAGGCTACGAAGCCCCGGTCATGCTGGCCTACTCCGCCCGCAACCGCTCTGCCTCCATCCGTATTCCGGTGGTGCCGAGCCCGAAAGCCCGTCGCATCGAGGTTCGCTTCCCGGATCCGGCAGCCAACCCCTACCTGGCCTTCGCCGCCCAGCTGATGGCCGGCCTGGACGGTATCATCAACAAGATCCATCCGGGCGATGCCATGGACAAGAACTTGTATGACCTGCCGCCGGAAGAAGCCGCCGAAGTGCCGACCGTTGCCGGCTCTCTGGACGAAGCCCTGTCTGCCCTGGACGCAGACCGCGAGTTCCTGACCCGTGGTGGCGTGTTCAGCGATGACTTCATCAACTCCTACCTGGAGCTGAAGCAGCAGGACGTGGATCGCGTACGCATGACCCCGCACCCGCTGGAGTTTGAGCTGTACTACTCCGTCTAATCGGTGTCCTTGCGTCATCAACATGAAAACCCGCCAGCTGGCGGGTTTTTTTATGGTGGGCCGGCAGCCCGCACACGCGCCATTCACGGAAGAAACCGCCAGCCCATCGATCGATATCCGCCCCATATTTCCGACAATCGGTCTGGCCGTTTTTTCTCTGATAGGATTAAGCTGAACCCCGTCAAGGAGAGATGGATGAACACAGTGCCATGGATGCTGAGCCTCTTGCTGATGCTGCCTTTCGCCGCCCAGGCTGCCAGGGTCTACTCCTGGGTCGATGCCAACGGCGTGACCCACTACACCGATGCTCCCCCTCCCGGCAAGAGTGCCAAGGAGCTGGATCTTCGGGTCTCCCCCCTCATCGGCACCGCCCCCCACTCGGTGCAGGTAGACAACTTCAATCATCTGACCGGGGTTGATGACAAGAAGGCACAGGCGGCCGCCACGCTGTCTGTCGAGCTGCTCTCCCCCGAGCCAGGCAGTACCCTGCGTGACAACACGGGCAACATCGTCTTCCAGGCCGAGGTCAATCCCCAGGCACCGGTACAGTTCGATCTGCGCCTGCTGCTCAACGGCAAGGCCGTCCCCCTGGTCCATAACAGCCTGGCAATCCGGGTGGAGAACCTCGATCGCGGCGCCCATCAGGCGCAGCTCGAGCTGCTCGCCAAAGACGGTACGATCCTTGCTAAATCCAAGCCAACCACCTTTTACCTGCACAGAACCACGGTGGATCCGGCTCCCAAGGCCACCCCCAAAGCGGATTAGGGGTGATGTGATGCACCGATGCGGGTAAACTCAATGCACCATATCGGTGCATAATCGGTGAGCAGCACCGTTTTAGGGAGAAACCAGTGCCAACCCGCTCGGACAACGCCAAGACACTCTTGGACAACCTGCTGACCGCCGTCATCCTGATGGACGAGCGGCTCTGCATTCAATTCGTCAACCCGGCGGCAGAGCAGCTGCTCTCCCTCAGCGAGCGGCGCCTGATCGGCATAGAGCTGCCCTATCTGCTCGAACACATCTCCCTCGATCTGCAGCGATTCAAACAGTGCCTCATTTCGGGGCAAGGCTTCACCGACAGCGAAGTGACCCTGGTGGTGGAAGGGGAACCCAGGCTGGTGGAGATCAGCGTCAGCCCCATGGCCGACACCCAGGGCAGCGGTGAACAGCGGCTGATGGTGGTGGAGCTGCGCAAGATCGATCAGCAGAAGAAGATAAGCCAGGAGCTGCAGCAACATGCCCAGCAGCAGGCGGCCAAGGAGCTGGTGCGCGGTCTGGCCCACGAGATCAAGAATCCCCTCGGTGGCTTGCGCGGCGCCGCCCAGTTGCTGCAAAAGGAGCTGCCGGATCCCGCCTTGCGGGAATATACCGGCATCATCATCGAGCAGGCCGACCGGCTGCGGGCCTTGGTCGATCGCCTGCTCGGCCCCCAGCGGCCCGGCCGCCACCAGATGCACAATGTGCACTCGGTGCTGGAACAGGTGCGCCGCCTGGTGGATCTGGAGCTGCCTCCCCAGATCCGGATCGAGCGGGACTACGATCCCAGCATTCCGGAATTCGAGATGGAGGCGGATCAGCTGCAGCAGGCCTTCCTCAACATAGTGCGCAACGCCGCCGAGGCGCTGGGGGAGCAGACCGGGCTCATCCGCATCAAGACTCGCACCGCCTTCCAGATCACCATCCACGGCCAGCGCTACCGGCTGGCGGCGGAGATCAAGATCATCGACAACGGCCCCGGCATTCCCGATGCCATCCGCGACACCCTCTTCTACCCCATGATCACCGGCAAGGAGGGAGGGACGGGGCTTGGCCTCTCCATCGCCCAGAACCTGATCGATCAGCACAAGGGGCGCATCGACTGCATCAGCTGGCCCGGCCATACCGAATTCACCATCTATCTACCGCTTCGCAAATAAGGGAACCTCATGACAGCAAAAGTGTGGATCGTCGATGACGACAGCTCCATCCGGTGGGTCCTGGAGCGCACCCTGGGCAGCGAAGGCTTCGATTGCGAGAGTTTTGCCGATGGTGAAGCCCTGCTGAGCTCCCTGGAGATGCGCTCGCCCGACGTCATCCTCTCCGACATTCGCATGCCCGGCATCGATGGTCTCAGCCTGCTGGAGCAGATCCATCGCCGTCAGGCGGATCTGCCCATCATCATCATGACCGCCCACTCGGACTTGGACAGTGCGGTCAACGCCTACCAGCGCGGCGCCTTCGAGTACCTGCCCAAGCCCTTCGACATCGACGAGGCCGTCAGCCTGGTACGCCGCGCCGAGAATCACCTCAAGGAGCAGCGTACCAAACGCAAGGGTCGTCAGCAGGAGCCCGGCAACAGCCCGGAGATCATCGGCGAGGCCCCCGCCATGCAGGAGGTGTTTCGCGCCATCGGCCGACTGTCACGCTCCAGCATCTCGGTGCTCATCAACGGTCAAAGTGGTACCGGCAAGGAGCTGGTCGCCCATGCCCTGCACAAGCACAGCCCCCGCTCCCACAAGAACTTCATCGCACTCAACATGGCGGCCATCCCCAAAGATCTCATCGAATCCGAGCTGTTCGGCCATGAGAAGGGGGCCTTCACCGGTGCCAACAACATCCGTCACGGCCGCTTCGAGCAGGCCGATGGCGGCACCCTGTTTCTCGACGAGATAGGGGACATGCCCCTCGAGGTACAGACCCGGCTGCTGCGGGTACTGGCGGATGGGCAGTTCTACCGGGTCGGCGGTCACCAGCCGGTGCAGGTGGACGTGCGGATCATCGCCGCCACCCACCAAAATCTGGAGAAGCGGGTGGCCGACGGCGAGTTTCGGGAGGATTTGTTCCATCGCCTCAACGTCATTCGCATTCACATCCCGGCCCTCAAGGAGCGGCGCGAAGACATTCCCCAACTCGCCCAGCACTTCCTGTTGCGAGCGGCCAAGGAGCTGAACGTGGAGGCCAAGAGCCTGCATCCGGACACCCAGGCCTATGTCAGCCGCCTGCCCTGGCCGGGCAACGTGCGCCAGCTGGAGAACGTCTGCCGCTGGCTGACCGTGATGGCCTCGGGTCAGGAGGTGCTGGTGAGCGATCTCCCTCCCGAACTGCTGACCCCGGTCACCAGCACGGCAGAGCCGGGGCAACCCGCCCTCGCCGGTGGCTGGCAGCAACAGTTGCAGGATTGGGTGGCTGGCAAGTTGGCGCTGGGGGAGACCGACATCCTGGCCGACGCCCTGCCCCAGTTCGAGCGGATCATGCTGGAGACGGCACTGGAACACACTCGCGGTCACAAGCAGGAGGCAGCCCGCCTGCTCGGCTGGGGTCGCAACACCCTGACCCGCAAGCTCAAGGAGCTCGATATTCCCTGAGCCTCAGGGGAAAACGATTCCCATCACGCCTTGATGAATATATGCCCGCCCAGTACCCCGTTTGCCTGCAAACGGGGTATCTTTTTCAGGAGTCCTGCCTAGAATGGCAGGCTTTCCAACCCGACTCGCAGAAGGCGCCACCATGATTGACAGATCCCTCCCCCTGACCGACCTGCACCGCCATCTGGACGGCAACATTCGCCCACAGACCATTCTCGAGCTGGGTAGACAGCACAACATTCAGCTGCCCGCCACCGAGCTGGAGGCGCTGCGCCCCCACGTGCAGATCGTCGAGAACGAACCGAGCCTGGTCGCCTTCCTGAAAAAGCTGGACTGGGGCGTGGCCGTGCTGGCCGACTACGATGCCTGCCGTCGGGTGGCCTACGAGAACGTGGAAGATCTGCTGCGCGCCGGCATCGACTATGCCGAGCTGCGTTTCAGCCCGGCCTACATGGCCATGGCCCACAAGCTGCACCCCCAGGGCGTGGTGGAGGCCGTCATCGATGGCGTGGCCGCCGGCAGCCGCGATTTTGGCATCAAGACCAACCTCATCGGCATCATGAGTCGCACCTTCGGCACCGAGCAGTGCCGAGTCGAACTGGAAGCCTGCCTGGCCCACCGGGATCAGCTGGTCGCCGTCGATCTGGCGGGGGATGAGCTGGGCTTCCCTGGCAACCTGTTCACCGACCACTTCCGCAAGGTGCGGGATGCGGGCATGCGGGTTACCGTGCACGCCGGTGAAGCCGCAGGCCCCGAGAGCATGTGGCAGGCCATCCGGGAGCTCGGCGCCGAGCGCATCGGCCACGGCGTCAAGGCGATCCAGGATCCGGCCCTGATGGCCTACCTGGCGGAGCACCGCATCGGCATCGAATCCTGCCTCACCTCCAACCTGCAGACCACCACGGTGGCGAGCCTCGGCGATCACCCGATCCGCCAGTTCCTGGCCGCCGGCGTACTGGCCTGTCTCAACACCGACGATCCTGCTGTTGAAGGCATAGATCTGCCCTACGAATACGAGGTCGCAGCCCCTACCGCCGGCATGAGTGCGGAAGAAATTCGCACCGCGCAGCGCAATGGTCTGACACTGGCCTTCCTGAGCGACGCCGAGAAGGCCGAACTGAGCGCCCGGGCTGCCCGCCGCCAAGGCTAGTCGGCATCCCGACCCAATAAAGAAACCGCCTCTCGGCGGTTTTTTTATTGTCCGGCAATCGAACGATTCAGATCACCCGGGAGAACTGCTGCTGACGCGCCTTGCTGCGCAGGTAGACGTCGAAACACATGCAGATGTTGCGAATGAGCAGCTGACCGGTGGAGACCACCTCCAGCCCCTCGGCCGTCATGCGCACCAGGCCATCGTCGATGAAGGTCTGCAGCAGCTTGAGATCCTCGGCGAAATACTCCTTGAACACCAGGCCGTGGGCCTGCTCGACGGCAGCGAAGTTCAGGGAGAAGTCACAGATGAGGCGCTTGATCACCTCCCGGCGGATCAGGTCATCCTGATTGAGGGAGCACCCCTTCCACTGGGCATGACCCAGCTCGTCCACCTGGGCGTAGTAGGCCTTGAGATCCTTCTGGTTCTGGGAGTAGGCGTCGCCGATCATGCTGATGGAGGAGACCCCCAGACCCAGCAGGTCGCAATCCCCCTGGGTGGTGTACCCCTGGAAGTTGCGGTGCAGCTTGCCTTCCCGCTGGGCCACCGCCAGTTCGTCGTCCGGCTTGGCGAAGTGATCCATGCCGATGAACTGGTAACCCTGGCCGGTGAGGAAGGCGATGGTGTCCTGCAGCATGGCCAGCTTCTCGCGAGGAGCCGGCATGTCCGCCTCTTTCAACTTGTGCTGGGCGGCGAAGCGGCTCGGCAGATGGGCATAGTTGAAGATGGAGAGACGGGCCGGATCGGTTTTGAGCACCTCTTCCAGGGTGTGATGGAAGCTGTCCCGGTTCTGGTGGGGAAGGCCATAAATCAGATCGAGGTTGGTGGAGCGGAAGCCCAACGCACGGGCGCGCTCCAGCATGGCGCGGATGAAGTCGTTGTCCTGCTCCCGATTGACCGCGATCTGGACCTGCTTGTTGAAGTCCTGCACGCCGAGGCTGATGCGGTTGAAGCCCACCTCTCGCAGCACATCCAGCATGGAGAGTTCGATCTCCCGCGGATCCACTTCGATGCTGATCTCCCCTTCGCCTGCAAACTGGAAGTGTTCCCGCAGCATGGCCATCAGGCGCCGGGTCTGGGCTTCGTTCAGATAGGTCGGGGTGCCGCCGCCCCAATGCAGCTGGGTCACCAGCCGGTGCTTGAACAGCGGGGCCTGGGCCTTGATCTCCTGCTCGAGGAAGTCGAGATACTGATCGGCCTTGTGCTGATGACGGGTGATCACCTTGTTGCAGCCGCAGTAGTAACAGAGCTTGTGGCAGAAGGGGATGTGCACGTAGAGCGACAAATTGCGGGTCGGGTACTGGCCGGCGGCGTGGACGAAATCCGGATAACCGAACCCTTCGTTGAACTCCAGCGCAGTGGGATAGGAGGTATAACGCGGGCCACTGTAGTTGTATTTCTCGATCAGGGCCTGGTCCCACACAATCTGTTCTACTTGCACGCTTGCTTCCTCTTTCTTTTATATCAACGGCTTAACTGGAAGTCCTTCAACAGGGCGACGTCCTTGAGGATCTGCGCCTCCAGCTCGGCTTCATAGCCGCTGCGCTCGAGATCCATCCTCATCACTTCATTGCGCTTGAGCGCCCGTCTCGCCTCGTGAGTCGGCATCTCTTTCACCTTCTCATAGAGACCATAGAGACCGGGGAACTCCTCGGTGAAGGCGCGTCCGCCCTTAATCTGCAGGGCATCCAGCAGATTGGTCAGGCGAATGGCCCCCTCCGAGTAGTCGCACTGACCGTCCCGCACCGCATGGGCGATCACCCTGACGCTCTCGAGGATACGCTCATTGCGGGCCGCGATGGCCTGTTGCTGCATCTCGTGCTGACGCTTGAGACGAGCCAGCAGGGTACCGGCGTAGACCGCCAGCCCCAGCAAGACAAGGCCACCCAGCAGGGCGGCCAGCATCCATCCACTCATCACTTTTTCTTCGGCTCAGGCTTGGGTTCAGGCTGATAGTCAACCTGGGTGAAGCGCTCCCACAGCTCCTCTTCGGAGGCAGGCTGGCTCGGCTCGTCGAAGTCGGCGTCATCGAAGTCGTCGTCTTCATCGGTATCGATGATCCCGAGCTCGTCCATCAGCTCCTGGTAGCGGTCGACCCGCTGATCGACCCAGATTTGCTCGTCCGCGGCCAGGGTCTCGCCATTGTCCAGGCGATCCAGCAGATCGTTCAGACGATCATCGTTCTCGATGGACGCGAGTTCCTGCTCGGGGGTCATCACCAGCTTCTTCTCTTTCAGCGGCTTGGAAACGACCGGCTTGCTCTTCTTCTCTTCCACGACCAGCACGACCGGCTTGCGGGAACCGATGCGCGGATCCTTGGCTTGCTTGCCGCTGCCGCGCTTCTGCTCTTCCCCTGCCTGTTGGCGGGAGCCTGCTTTCAAACCCTTGCGCTTGGCGGCGCGCTTGCGCTCACGACCTTCCTGGGCACTGGCATCTGATTCTTTGCGCTTGCCGGTAGGCTTGCGGGTGGGTTGTTTGGCCGACATGAATGACTCCGACAAATATCTGGATTGAAGCCCGATCCCGTGATGGATTCGTGCGGGAAGGATGCTGAGGCGGGAACAGTAAATCTGGAACAAGAAGGGGATCCTGCACCAATTCGGCCATATTGACCGCTGAACACCGCAGGATCGGCATCCTCTGGGCATGTTGCTGCTATTTTGACACAGAATGCCTGAGCGGGTTAATCACCCAATGGAAAAAAGGCAGCCGAAGCTGCCTTTTTATATTTATGCGAGTCCCATTCCCTGGTTGCAAAACGCCTGTCCCTGGGCGTACATCTGCGCATCGTGTTGTGGGGTCTTCCTGACCCTTATTGGTCGTTCCTGAATGTGCGTGTGCTTGCCTGACCCATCTCGATGACATCCTGCCATCCATCCGGGGTGGTTGCCTCCCGCAGCCTCGCCCATCCCGAGCGATCACCATCCTGGTCTTGCTATCCCGTGCCCATCACCTGTGCATGCTGAGCAGACTTCCTGTCCGACCCGATGGGACAATCGCCCTCGCGTCACTCCATGCCCCCACTGTAACAACTTGGCAGAATGGCTCAATCCACTCAAGATCTCTTCAAATGAAGACAAAACTGCCTATTCATGCCTAAGTATTTGAAAGTTATGGTTTCGAAAATGAAAGCTGAGGGTCGTTTCAGCCGGGGCCGAACCAGAAAATAGGAGATCTCTTACAACAACCCAGGCCATTTATGGCCAATGGTGTTAAAGGCGAAAAAGAAACGGGGAACAATTGAGTTCCCCGTACTTTTCAACAAGATAGGTTTCAGCTGTTATCAGTGCAAGCCAGCCACATACCTGGACAGCGACTCTATGTCTTCATCCGTCAGCTTCTTGGCCACGTCCCGCATCATGCCGTTGGGATCATTTTCGCGGGTTGCGCTGCGGAAGGCGATCAGCTGGGCCTTGATATAGGCAGGATGCTGCCCGGACAGGCTAGGATACTTGGCCTGCTCGACACCGGATCCCCGCGGCCCATGGCAGGCGGTGCATGCCGCCAGACCCCGGCTCATGTCGCCCCCCATGTAGAGTGCCTTGCCGGCGGCCACGACCTCATCCGGCACGGCCAGGGGCGTCACCTTCTGGCTGGAGAAGTAAGCTGCCAGGTCATCCATGTCCTGATCGGACAGGGGCAAGGCCATGGGCCCCATGATGGGGGCAACCCGGCCAGTTTGGCCAGAAGCGGCAGCCTTCAGTTCAACTAATTGTTTTTTGATATATGATGCGTGCTGACCAGCAATCTTGGGATACATGTCGACTGGGCTGTTGCCGTCCGGTCCATGGCAAGCTGCACAGATAGCAGCCTTGGTTTGTCCCGCTGTGGCATCGCCCTTGGCTTGTGCCATCCCAATTACGCCAACCATCAGAGCAAGTGTAATGACTAGGTTCTTCATGGCGTTCCAACTTTCTCGTTATTAGGCTTCCAGATCCCATGCCGCCGAAGGCATGTTAAAATAAACGCGTATAAGCGACGCTATTTTACACGATTTTACAATAAAGTAACTCATAACCCTCTCTCTCTATAGGGAATTTACGTTGGATACACAAACTCTGAATTTCAATAAGGTGCATTTTGTGACCAGCGCACCCGATATCCGCCACCTGCCGAATGACGGGGGTGTCGAGATTGCGTTCGCCGGTCGCTCCAACGCCGGCAAGTCGTCAGCATTGAATACCCTGACCAAGCACAAGAACCTGGCCCGCACCAGTAAGACCCCAGGCCGCACCCAGCTGATCAACCTGTTCGAGCTGGAACCGGGCAAGCGTCTGGTGGATCTGCCGGGCTACGGTTATGCCCAGGTCCCGCTGGAAATGAAGCTGAAGTGGCAAAAGTCGCTGGCAGAATATCTCCAGCGCCGTGAGTCCTTGAAAGGGCTGGTGATCCTGATGGACATCCGCCACCCGCTCAAAGAGACCGACATGAATATGCTGGAGTGGAGCGCCCACCGCGAACTGCCCGTCATGCTGCTGCTCACCAAGGCAGACAAGCTGAGCCCGGGCCCTCGCAACAATCAGGTCATCAAGGTTCGCCAGGCGGTGGCGGAGCTGGGTCCGCAGATCCAGGTGGAAGCCTTCTCTTCCCTCACCAATATCGGTGTCGAGAAGCTGGCCCAGACCCTGACCGGCTGGTATCTGTCCGGAGCCGACAACGAGCCGGCAGACAGTGATGAAGAGGATCAGATCGAGGAGTAAGCACTCCCCACCTCGGTGCAATGAGCGGAGTTGGTTCTCCGCTGATTGAAAGACTTTCAGTTTCTCTCCCGCCTATCTCCCCCGTATCTCGACACGCAATGACGCCCCCTCTCAGGGTATGGAATCATTGATAATCAATGTGATAGCCGCTTTAAATGTAGCAATAATTAACTTATTGCCGCTCTGGTAGCGTTTTCAGAATTCTTGTCGTACAGAGCCTTTTTGAGGCCAAACAAGAACAAAACTGAAATTTTATTACAACACAACGAAGGGATGGGCGGGGAGAGGACAAAAATGAGGCCAGTGCTGCGATCCGCAAGACTGGCCCTAAGCAATCAATTCAAAAAATTGGGAAAAAGCTAATTCTCGAGAACAAAGACGATTGGTTTTCCTCAAGAAAGGCCCTCATTCTAGCAAAAAACTGGGTGAATTAAAGCATTTACTCTAAACAACTAGCATAAAAAAACGCCCCGACGATGACTCATCGGGGCTGCTATTCAGCCACATTCAATTACGTGAAATAAAAGGTCTGAAAGATAGAACATCTTACCTCTGTACCCTACGCAGAGAACTGTACAGCAAAGCAGCAGAAAGTGAAAGTAATTTATGTAATTTAGTTTCACGAAAAATAGATTACATAAATTCTCTTAATTTTCATGTAGATAAAAAAATCCCCAGTACGATGACCGGGGCGTTATAAAAGGTGACTAGCTAGCACTTCCTCAACTATCTAGTTAGTCAGCCATTTCCCTCTCAAGTTCCGCTGCATCAGAAAAAAACTTGAAGAATCTATAAACAGATGGCGCCATCTTCACCAAACGATTGTTCTTCAATGAGTTTTTCAGTCATTTCCTCGATGTCAAAGCGCAGGGCCTCAAAAGCTTTGAGGATCTCCTCCTCCCGGGCTAGGCTCAGACCTGCCAGTTTCTCCAGTCTCCGCCGACTGATGTAGCAGTCGATCCTTGCCACTGGGCCGGGAAATGGACTCGCTGCGCCTGTTCTTCCCAACTCATCAGATCGGGAAAGAGTATGCCTTGATTCACAGGATCCCCAGATTGCGTTTCAGTTCTCTCAATACCTGTTTAGTTCCGGGACGCAGACCGCGCCACACGGTAAAGGCCTCCGCCGCCTGCTCCACCAGCATGCCGAGCCCATCCATGGTGAGCCGTGCTCCGTGGGACTTGGCCCAGGCGATGAAGGGGGTATCGGTGGCTCCATACATCATGTCGTAGATGGCAATATCACCGTGGATCAGAGCAGGGGAGAGAGGAGGAAGATCCCCCTGCAGGCTGGCGGAGGTGGAGTTGATGACGAGATCGAAGGGCCCCTGCAATGCCTCATAAGCCACGGCCTGAATAGCCCCCAGATCCTGAAACTCCTCGGCGAGTCGGGCCGCCTTGGCCTGGGTACGGTTGGCGATCACCAGCTCGCTCGGCCTCTCGGCCAGCAGAGGGGCCAGACAGCCCCTGGCGGCACCACCGGCGCCGAGCAGCAGGATACGGCTTCCTGTCAGGGCCACCCCGTGAGACTTGAGATCCGCCACCAGCCCGGCCCCATCCGTGTTGTCCCCCAGCAGCACGCCGTCATCGGTCAGCTTGATGGTATTGACGGCCCCCGCTCGCCTGGCTCTTGGACTCAACCTGTCCACCAGGGCGAAGGCCTGCTCCTTGAAGGGGACCGTCACGTTGCAGCCCTTGCCCCCCTCGGCGAAGAAAGCGCGCAGGCTGGTCTCAAACTCAGCAGGGGCGGGCTCGGCCAGGCCATACTCCAGCGCTTGCTGAGTCTGGCGGGCAAACAGGGTATGGATGAAGGGGGACTTGCTGTGGCGCACCGGGTGGCCAAAAACCAGATAACGATCCATCGGGGAATTCCATCAGAAGGGTATGCCCCGATTTAACGGGTTTTCCTGCCCTGGAACAAGCCAAAAATCGGCAACGAAAAGGGGCCTGCCGGCCCCTTGCGTCACACCCATTCCCTTGGCGTGAGGTAATCACGATAGAGCGCGGCTTCGGGGCTTCCCGGCTCTGGTTGCCAGTCATACTCCCAACGAGCCAGCGGGGGCATGGACATCAGAATGGATTCGGTGCGACCGCCGGTCTGCAGGCCGAACAGGGTGCCCCTGTCGTAGACCAGGTTGAACTCCACATAACGACCACGGCGGTAGAGCTGGAACTCACGCTCACGTTCGCCAAAGGGTTGTGCCTTGCGTCGCTCGACGATGGGCAGGTAGGCCGCAAGATAGCCCTCACCCACCGCCCGCATGAAGGCGAAACAGTCATCGAACGGCCAGCGGTTCAGATCATCGAAGAAGAGGCCGCCGACGCCACGGGTCTCTCCCCGATGCTTGAGGAAGAAGTAACGATCGCACCAAGACTTGAACTCGGAGTAAACCCCTTCACCAAAGGGCTGACACAGGTCACGGGAGACCTGATGCCAGTGCCGCACATCTTCGTCGACAGGATAGAAGGGTGTCAGATCGAAGCCACCGCCAAACCACCAGATGGGATCTTCACCCTCCTTCTCGGCGATGAAGAAACGTACGTTGGCGTGACTGGTCGGCACATGGGGATTGTGCGGATGGATCACCAGGGAGACCCCCATCGCCTCGAAACGACGACCCGCCAGCTCGGGGCGGTGGGCGGTCGCCGAGGCGGGCATGGCATCCCCATGGACGTGGGAGAAATTGACGCCCCCTTGCTCGATCACGGCGCCGTGGCGCAGCACCCGGGTGCGGCCACCACCACCGCCCTCTCGGGTCCAGGCATCTTCGACGAAGTGCCCTGCCCCATCGGCCTGCTCGAGGCCGTGACAGATCTGATCCTGCAACTGCAGCAGGAAGGCCTTGATCCCGGCCACGTCCGGTTTGCTCATCTTGTCTCCAGTCAGGCGGGATCGCGTCCCGCCCGTTTTATTATGATGCCCTGGCCAGGGCCAGCCCGCCGGAGCGGGAAGGTTCCGCCCTCAGGAGGGACGGATGATGGCGCCGGTTCTGGCGTCCTTGATCTCGGATGGATTGGCCTGTCCACCGACGCTCCCCGGCAATACATAAGCCAGCATGTCTGCCAGCGGGGCACCGATCTCGGCGGTGCTGCGGGCGGGCTCCTCACCGGTCAGGTTGGCACTGGTGGAAACCAGGGGCTTGCCATAGGTGCGACACAGGGCCTGCACCTGGGGATGGCCACTCACGCGCACCGCCAGGGTATCGAAACGGCCGGTCAGCCAAGCAGGGGTAGTGGGGCGGGCCGGCATGATCCAGGTGAAGGGGCCAGGCCAGCTCGCCTCAACCCGTGCCAGCTGCTCGGTGCTGAGCTGGCTGAGATCGACGTACGCCTGCAACTGCGCCAGATCGGCGGCGATCAGGATCAGTCCCTTCTCCACCGGCCGCTGCTTGATGGTCAGCAGGCGCTGTACGGCCTGCTCGGAGTCTGGATCACATCCCAGGCCGAACACGGCCTCGGTCGCATAGGCAATCACCCCGTCCGCACGCAGAGCGGCAACCGCTTGTTCAAATTCGTTTTGCATAGGAAATGCGGCAGTCTGGCTGCCACCTCGTCACAGGTTCAGGTTGAGCCGACATCAGACAGGGGAATGGCACGGCAGACAGGGGATCCCCCATGGGGCAACCCTGATACCGCCAGGCGCTGGTACCCATGATGTTTCAATTTGGTTACGGCGGCGGGATTATACCCGCTCGCTCTGATGGCCGCATTTCTTTTGCGGACAGATCCAGCTCAGCGTCCCCCGCACTTTTTTCTCCACCATGATGCCCCAGCCACACTGGGGGCAGGGCATGGGGATCGGCTTGTCGTTCACCACATATTTGCAGTGGGGGTAGCCGTCGCAGGAGTAGAACTGTTTGCCATAACGGGAGGTGCGACTCACCAGGTGACCCTTGCCGCACTCGGGGCAGAGGATCTGGGTATCGTCACTCTCCTGCAGGGATTCGATATGCTGACAGGCCGGGTACTGGGTGCAGCCGACGAAGAGGCCGTAGCGCCCCTTCTTGATGGCAAGGGGCTGACCGCAATCCGGGCAGGCCGACCCCTCCAGCACCTTCTCGATATCGCGGCCAGACGGAGTGAGGGAGCGGATATGGTCGCAGGCGGGATAGGCGGAACAGCCCAGGAAGGGGCCATGCTTGCCCTGGCGGATCACCAGCTCGGCACCACACTGCGGGCACGGCTCTCGCTCGAACGCAGGCTCGTGGGCTGAAAACAGGTGGTGATCGATCTTTGACATGGGCCGCGCCTCGAAATCCAGATGGCCTGAATTCTACCAGCGCGGCGCCGGACTGTCAGTGAATGACGCCGTCTGACTCATCAAACACCAGCTCTTCCATCTGCTGGTAGGCGTTTTCACTGCCTGGCACGTTGAAAAGAACCATCATGACTACCCACTTGAGATCATCCAGCTCGATATCCGGTTTATCCAGTTCGAGCAGGCGTTCAATACAGATCTCGCGGGTTTCGGCATTGAGCACCTGGGCCTGTTCCAGGAACAGCAGGAAACCACGGCACTCGGTGCTGAGGCGGACCAGCTCTTGCGGGGCATAGATCCGCATCGAGCCTTGCGCGCTGGCGGTCACATAGACCTCCCGCTCGCTGTCGTGCAGATTGGCCAGCCGTTCCAGCCAGTTGAGCGCCTTCTCGATTTCGTCCTGATTGAAACCGGCCCGGCTCAGTTCGTCGGTGAGTTCATCCTGCTCGACCATCACATCTGCATCGCTGTGGATGTAGGTCTCGAAAAGGTACATCAATACATCAAACATGATTCGCCCTCCTCGTTCTGACGTATCCACCGGCTACCGCCATCACTGCACCGGCCAGCTCCAGCTCTACCAACCTGCCGAGAACCTGCTCGACAGGAAGCCGGGACCGCTCGGCAACGGTATCCACGCTCGTGGCTTCATAATCTACGTTATCCAACAAATCGGCATAAGGCAATTCGCTATTATGCGAAGCCTCGGGGACGGGGCGGGTGGCCCCCACTGCGGCTGCCAGCATCGGCAGCTCCTCCAGAATATCGGCCGCTGCCAGCACCAGCTTGGCCCCTTGCTGAATGAGCCGATTGCAACCCGCCGCCTGGGCGTTCTGCGGGGCGCCGGGTACGGCGAACACCTCGCGCCCCTGTTCCAGGGCATAGCGGGCCGTGATGAGAGAGCCGCTCTGTTCCGCCGCTTCCACCACCAGGGTACCCAGCGACAAGCCACTGATGATGCGGTTGCGACGTGGGAAGTGTTCGGCCAAGGGCCCCTTGTCCGGCGCCAGCTCGGAGATGAGCAGGCCACCTTGCGCCAGGATCTGTTCCGCCAGTCCCTGATGGCGCTTGGGATAGAGGCAGTCGAGCCCAGAGCCCAGCACCGCCAGCGTCGCTCCTCCTGCCGCTAGTGCCTGTTGATGACAGACACCGTCGATGCCGAGGGCCAGCCCGGAGGTGATGGCCAAGCCGCACGCTACCAACTCCGCACACAGGCGGGCGGCGTTGTCCTTGCCCGCATAGGTGGGGTGACGGGTGCCCACCATGGCCAACTGCGGCAATGCCAGCGCAGACAGATCCCCGCGGCAATAGAGCAGCAAGGGGGCAGCCGGGATCTGTTTCAACAGGGAAGGGTAAAGCGGAGAATCGAGGCAGATGAGATGATGAGCGGGCTGACTGGCCCAGCGCAGCCCCTGTTCCACCTCGGGGCCCGGCCACCTGAGTTGCCGAAGCTGATGCTCATCGAGCCCCATGGCTCGCAACTGACCATCGTCGCCCTCGAACAGGGCCGCAATGTCATCATGGCAGCGGCCCAGCAGGCGGGCGGCGGTCACCGGCCCTATGCCACTCACCGCATTCAGGGTCAACCACAGGGCGAGGCGATCGAGAGGCGCCGACACGTCAGAAGTTGCTGACCTGGTAACCCGAGCTCACCAGCTCGCGGCTCTGCAGGATGAGGCCATAGCTCAGCTTGTCATACACCTTGAACAGCATGACCCTGGCCACGGATTCTGACGGCAGGGAAGACTTGCCGGCAGAATAGAACGCCTTGTCATAGACGGAGGCGTATTCGCGGTAAGAGACCTTGCCATTCTTGTCCACCATCTCGGCGCCGGGGCGCTGGATGTCCAGCACATCGCCGGGAGAGACGCTGTCTCTGAGCCCCTTGTTGATGAGCACCACGTCAAACTTGCCACCTCCGCGAGCCTTGCTCGGCAGCTCGATCACGTAGCCCGGGCTGATCACGGGCGCCTCCTTGGGCATGAAGACGGCGGTGAGGGCCTCCTGGGGCGGCAGCGGCATCACCTTGTCCCCCTGATAGACTTCCCGCCGACTCTGGGCCAGGGTCACTCTGGTGGTGTTGTCGGGCAACTGCTCCTCGGCCCGCACCACACCGACGAAGACCGCCTCCTGCCCAAGCGACTCCCCGGTCTGCTTGTCCTTGTAGACTGTTCCGGGATGATAGACACCGTAGTGCTGACCCGGGATCAGCGTCCCCCGCACATAGAGGGTATCCCCTTCCAGCATGCCGATGTGCTTCTCGTTGTTGCCAAGCACATAGGGCATCTCTTTCGCCTGCTGATTGTTGGCCAGGATGTGATCCGTCTGCAGGAAGGGGCCTATCTCGCTGAGCGGCAAGGTCGGCACCGGATTGGCCTTGTTCTCATAGCGGTTCTTGGGAGAGAGATGGATGACCTGCTTGCCCCCCTGACTGGCCTTGCCGAGACGAGGCTCCCCATTGACCCAACTCAGTTGCAGCACATCGCCCGGATAGATCCAGTGGGGATTGGCAATCTGGGGATTGATGTTCCAGAGCCGTGGCCATAGCCAGGGTTCGGCCAGAAACTGGCCCGAGATGTCCCAAAGGGTGTCGCCCTTTTGCACCACATAGTTGTCGGGATGACCGGCTTTCAAGGCCAGTGGCGCCGCCAGAGCGCCGCTCGTCAGGGCTGCCGTCAGGCACGCGAGGATGGTTTGCTTCAGATACATAACACTCCCTGTTATTTCTGCTCGCAAAGTGTTGCTGTTTTTTGTCGGCGTAAATGACTAGAATTACGTCAATATTGACTGCATTTATACGAAACCAAAGAAAAAATTATGGCCATTCTAGATGTATTGCGTTTCCCCGATGAGCGTCTGCGTACCATCGCAGCCCCTGTCGAGACCATTACACCCGAGTTACAACAGATTGTAGATGATATGTTCGAAACCATGTACGCGGAGGAAGGCATCGGCCTGGCCGCGACTCAGGTGGACATTCATCAGCGCATCATAGTGATCGACGTCTCCGAAGACCGCGAGGATCAGCTGGTGCTGATCAACCCCGAGATCCTGGAACAGTCCGGCAGCACCGGCATCGAAGAGGGTTGCCTCTCCGTTCCCGGCAGCCGTGCCCTGGTGCCGCGCGCCGAGTGGGTCAAGGTGCGTGCGCTGGATCGCAACGGCCAGCCGTTCGAGCTGGAAGCGGACGATCTGCTCGCCATCTGCATTCAGCATGAGATGGATCATCTGGTCGGCAAGCTGTTTGTGGATTACTTGTCCCCGCTCAAACGCCAGCGCATTCGCCAGAAGCTGGAAAAGATGGCACGTGAAGATCGCAAAGTCCTCTAAGGATCTGCCCCATTGAATAAATTGAAACTGATTTTTGCCGGTACTCCCGACTTCGCCGCCCGTCACCTGGCGGCGTTGTTGTCTTCCGACCACGAGGTCGTCGCCGTCTACACCCAGCCCGACAAACCGGCGGGTCGCGGCCAGAAGCTCACCGCCAGCCCGGTCAAGGAGCTGGCCCTCGCCCACCAGCTGCCGGTCTACCAACCCGCCTCCTTGCGCAATGAAGAGGCTCAGGCCGAGCTGGCGTCCCTCGGTGCCGACCTCATGGTGGTAGTGGCCTATGGCCTGATCCTGCCCAAGGTCGTGCTCGATACCCCGCGTCTTGGCTGCATCAATGTGCACGGCTCCCTGCTGCCGCGCTGGCGCGGTGCCGCCCCCATCCAGCGTTCCATCTGGGCTGGCGATGCCGAGACCGGCGTCACCATCATGCAGATGGATGTGGGACTGGATACCGGTGCCATGATCCGCAAGGTGAGCTGCCCCATTGCGGCCGACGAGACCTCCACCAGCCTCTATGACAAGCTGGCCGAGCTCGGCCCCCAGGCACTGGTCGATACCCTGAATGCCATGGCCGCCGGCGACACCCGGGCCGAGGAGCAGGACGACGCCCTGGCCAACTACGCCCAGAAGCTCTCCAAGGAGGAGGCGCGCATCAACTGGTCCATGGAGGCCGTCGCCATCGAGCGCTGCATCCGCGCCTTCAACCCCTGGCCCATCAGCTGGTTCGAGGTGGCTGAGCAGACCATCAAGGTGTGGCAGGCCGAGGTCATCGATCAGGAGCACGGTCAGGCGGCCGGCACCCTGCTCAAGGCCGACAAGCAGGGGATCGACATCGCCACCGGCAAGGGCGTGCTGCGCCTGCTGGCCCTGCAACCTCCCGGCAAGAAGGCCATGTCGGTTGCGGATCTGCTCAACTCCCGCCGCGACTGGTTTGCCCCCGGCACGCAATTGAATTGAAACAAGCGGGGCCCGGGCCCCGACTTGCGCATTTAAGGTAACGCTATGAAAACACGTGCACAGGCCGCTCTCGTTATTCAACAGGTGCTGGATCAGGGTCAATCCCTCTCCGCCGTTCTGCCTGCTGCCCAGGAGAAGGTGGCCCCTCGCGATCGCGCCCTCCTGCAAGAACTCTGCTATGGCACCCTGCGCTGGCTGCCCCGCCTCGACGCGGCGGTGGGCGAGATGATGGACAAGCCCCTCAAGAACAAGAGCCGCATCTTCCATTACCTGATCCTGGTGGGTCTCTATCAGCTGATTTACACCCGCATTCCGGCCCACGCCGCGGTAGCCGAGACGGTCAACGCCGTCAAGCTGCTCAAGGGCAGCTCATTGCGCGGCCTCATCAACGGCGTGCTGCGCAACTTCCAGCGCAGCGCCGAGGTCATCCTGCTGCGCATCGATCGCGTCCCCAGCGTCCGCCTCGGCCACCCCGAGTGGCTGACCAAGCGCCTGCGCCAGGCCTATCCCGACGACTGGGAATTCATCATGGAGGCGAACAACCAGCGCCCCCCCATGTGGATCCGCAACAACAGTCAGCGCCAGAGCCGTGAGCAGATGCTGGCGCGCATGGCGGAAGCCGGCATCAACGCAACGGCCGGTGAAGAGGGCGAGGATTGCATCCTGCTTGAGCGCCCCTGCGACGTGACCAAGCTGCCGGGCTTCGAGCAGGGCGACTGCTCGGTGCAGGATGGCGCCGCCCAACAGGCTGCCCGATTGCTCGACCCGCAGCCGGGCGAGTGGGTGCTGGATGCCTGCGCCGCCCCCGGCGGCAAGACGGCTCACCTGCTGGAACGCCAACCCGCGCTCGCCGGGGTGGTTGCCGTCGATGCGGACGAGCACCGCCTCAAGCGGGTGCAGGAGAACCTGGATCGCATCAGCCTCGTGGCCAAGGTGATCCACGGGGATGCCAGCACCCCAGAGCTGTGGTGGCCAGAAGGCCAGTTCGATCGCATCCTGCTGGACGCCCCCTGTTCCGCCACCGGCGTCATCCGTCGTCACCCGGACATCAAGTGGTTGCGCCGGGATCAGGACATCCGCGAGCTGGCCGAGTTGCAACGCCGCATCCTGAACGCCCTCTGGGCCAAGCTGAAGCAGGGTGGCACCCTGCTCTACGCCACCTGCTCGGTGCTGCCCGAGGAGAACCGGGAGCAGATCCGCGCCTTCCTGGCCGCCACCCCGGATGCGCGCCTGGTGCCCCTGCACGAACAGGACAACCCGGACAACCCGGGCCGCCAGTTCCTGCCGGGGGAAGCCGAGATGGATGGCTTCTACTACGCCAGGCTGATCAAACAGTAAGCTGCAGATGAAGGGCAGGGGCGCCTGCGGGCGCCTTCGTTTCGAAGCAACCTTGAGCAAGATTTCTCTATGAAAATCATCATTCTTGGCGCAGGCCAAGTCGGTGGCACCCTGGCGGAGAACCTCGCCGGCGAGAACAACGACATCACCATAGTCGACACCGACAGCGAGCGGTTGCGGGAGCTGCAGGACAAGTTCGATCTGCGGGTGGTGAACGGCCACGGCGCCCACCCCAGGGTGCTGCGCGAAGCCGGTGCCCAGGATGCAGACATGCTGGTTGCGGTCACCAACAGCGACGAAACCAACATGGTCGCCTGCCAGGTGGCCTACTCATTGTTCAACACCCCGAACAAGGTGGCGCGGATCCGCTCCCCGGCCTATCTGGTGGAACGGGATCGCCTGTTCCTGCCGGAATCCGTGCCGGTGGATCACCTGATCGCCCCCGAGCAGCTGGTGACCGACTACGTGCGTCGTCTCATCGAGTACCCGGGTGCCCTGCAAGTCGTGGACTTCGCCGGTGGCAAGGTGGGTCTGGTGGCGGTCAAGGCCTACTACGGCGGCCCCCTGGTGGGCAATGCCCTCTCCACCCTGCGGGACCACATGCCGAACATCGAGACCCGGGTCGCCGCCATCTTCCGTCAGGGGCGCTCCATCCGTCCCCAGGGCACCACCATCATAGAGGCGGATGACGAGGTGTTCTTCGTCGCCGCCGCCGGCCACATCCGCGCCGTGATGTCGGAGCTGCAGCGCCTCGAGAGCCCCTATAGACGCATCATGATCGTCGGCGGTGGCAACATAGGCGCGGGTCTCGCCCGCCAGCTGGAGAAGCGCTACAGCGTCAAGCTCATCGAGCGCAACCAGAAGCGGGCCGAGCAGCTCTCCGAGGTGCTGGAGAACACCATCGTCTTCTGCGGTGACGCGGCGGATCAGGAGCTCCTGGCGGAGGAGCACATCGATCAGATCGACGTCTTCATCGCGGTCACCAACGAGGACGAGGCCAACATCATGTCGGCCCTGCTCGCCAAGAAGATGGGTGCCAAGAAGACCATGGTGCTGATCCAGCGCGGCGCCTACGTGGATCTGGTGCAAGGTGGCTCCATCGACATCGCCATCTCCCCCCAGCAGGCCACCATCTCGGCCCTGCTGACCCATGTGCGCCGGGCCGACATCGCCAACGTCTACAGCCTGCGCCGGGGGGCCGCCGAGGCCATAGAGGCCATCGCCCACGGGGACGAGAACACCTCCAAGGTGGTCGGCAAGACGGTGGGTGAGCTCAAACTGCCGCCGGGTACCACGATCGGCGCGGTAGTCCGGGGGGATGAGGTGCTGATCGCTCACGATCGTACCCAGATCCAGCAGGATGACCACGTGGTCATGTTCCTGGTGGACAAGAAGTACATCCCGGAAGTGGAGCGTCTGTTCCAGCCAAGTCCTTTCTTCCTCTGATCTGCCATGCAACAGGCAACGACAACCAGACCCGGACACTTTTGCAGAGAATTGTCCGGGTTTTTTGTTAATCAACGACCAGGTTATCCTGCATGATCAAGCTGCGTCCCATCGTCTTCACCCTCGGCCTGGTGCTCTCCAAGCTGGCTCTCTTCATGTGGCTGCCCACCCTGCTGGCCCTGTTCACCGGCTCGGAGGGGTTCGTCGAGTTTCTCAAGTCCGTGCTCATCACCCACGGCGCCGCCCTGCTCTGCCTGCACTATGGCCGCAAGGCGGAGTTCCACCTCGGCGTGCGGGAGATGTTCCTGCTCACCACCTCGGTCTGGGTGGTGGCCTGCATCTTCGGGGCCCTGCCCTTCGTCTTCATCAACCACATCAACTTCGCCGACGCCTACTTCGAGACCATGTCCGGGGTCACCACCACCGGCTCCACCGTGCTGTCGGGGCTCGACGGCATGGCGCACAGCATCCTGTTGTGGCGCTCCATCCTGCAGTGGCTCGGCGGGGTGGGCTTCATCGTGATGGCGGTGGCGGTGCTGCCCTACCTCAACGTGGGGGGCATGAAGCTGTTCCAGACCGAGAGCTCGGATTGGTCCGACAAGAGCGCTCCGCGCGCCAAGACGGTGGCCAACAACATAGTGCTGGTCTATCTGGTGCTCTCCATGCTCTGCTTCCTCGCCTACTGGGTGAGCGGCATGAACCTGTTCGAGGCGGTCAACCACGCCATGACCACCCTCAGCACCGGCGGCTACTCCACCTCGGACCAATCCATGTCCCACTTCTCCCACTCGGCGCACTGGATTGGCACCCTCTTCATGTTCCTCGGCGGTCTGCCCTTCCTGCTCTACGTGCAGGCCCTCGCCCGCCGTGACAACAGCCTGCTGCGAGATGCCCAGGTGCAGGGCTTCTTCTGGCTGGTGGTCTGGGTGACTGTGGTGGTCACCTTCTATCTGTGGGTACGGGACATCTATGGCTTCATGGATGCGCTGCGGGTCAGCAGCTTCAATATCGTCTCGGTGCTGACCACCACGGGTTTCGGCCTGGGTGACTTCGGTGCCTGGGGGCCGCTCACCAGCATCATCTTCATCATTTTGCTGGCGCTGGGAGCCTGCTCCGGCTCCACCGCGGGGGGGCTCAAGATCTTCCGGGTGCAGGTGGCCTTCGCCCTGTTCAAGAAGCAGATGCGCCAGCTGATGCACCCCTCCGCCGTGTTCCCGCAAAAATACAACGGCCGGCCGGTCAACGACGCCATCATCCGCTCCCTCATCTCCTTCGTGCTGGCCTATTTCGCCATCATCTTGCTGATCGCCGCCCTGCTCGCCGCCATCGGGCTGGATCCCCTGACCGCCATCTCGGGCTCCATCACCGCCGTAGCCAACGTGGGCCCGGGCATGGGTCCGGTCATCGGCCCCAGCACCAACTTCGCCAGCCTGCCGGACTCGGCCAAATGGATACTGTCGTTCGGCATGCTGCTGGGACGCCTCGAGATCCTGACGGTGGCGGTGCTCTTCTTCCCCTCCTTCTGGAAGCAATAAGGCGCGAGACCCCTGTGTCGGACAAAAACGAGAAGGGCAGCCACGGCTGCCCTTCTTCATGGGATGAACGACTCACGGCGCGCTAGTCGGCGGAATCTTCCCGCTCAAGGGCGTGATTGATCAGGGGCTCCGGCAGGGGCTTGGTAACTTCCACCCCCAGCTCGCGGAAGCGCTCGGCCTGGGCGATCAGGTTGCCGCGACCGTTCACCAGCCGCCCCATGGCCTTGTCGTAACTCTCCTGCGCCTTGTGCAGGCTGCCCCCCATCTGCTGCATCTCCTCCACGAACAGCCGCAGCTTCTCGTAGAGACGCCCGGCCCGCTCCGCTATCTGGCGCGAGTTCTGGTTCTGGCGCTCATAGCGCCACAGGTTCTCGATGGTGCGCAGGGCCACCATCAGGTTGGTGGGGCTCACCAGCAGGATGTTGTGATCCAGCCCGTAACGCACCAGGGAGGGATCCGCCTCCACCGCGGTCAGAAACGCCGGCTCCACCGCCACGAACATCAGCACATAGTCCAGGGTGCGTACCCCGGGCAGCTGCTGGTAATCCTTGCGGCCCAGCTCGCGGATGTGATTGCGCACCGAGGCGACGTGCTCCTTGAGCGCCACCGCCTTCTCCAGCTCGTCATCGCTGTTATACCAGCGCTCGTAGGCGGTCAGGGAAACCTTGGCATCGATGATGATGTCCTTGTCCTGAGGCAGATGGACGATCACGTCCGGCTGGTAGCGCTTGTTCTTCTCCACCTCGATGTTGACCTGGGTGTGGTACTCATGGCCCTCCCGCAGGCCGCACTCGGAGAGGATCCGGGCCAGCACCACCTCCCCCCAGTTGCCCTGCTGCTTGCTGTCCCCCTTGAGGGCGCGGGTCAGGGCCGCCGCCTCTTCGGTCATGCGAGCATTGAGTTCGGCCAGACGCTCCAGCTCGAACTTGAGGCTGTGGCGCTGGGCCGTCTCCTGGGCGTGGGTCTCCCCCACCTGGCGGCGAAAGCCCTCCAACTGCTCTTTCAGCGGGGTCAGCAGCAGATCCAGGCTGTTCTGGTTCAATTCGCGGAAGTTGCCGGAGTTTTGCTCGAAGATACGGTTGGCGAGGTTTTCGAACTGCTGGCTGAGGCGAGCCTCCGCCTGCTGTTGCAGTTGCAGCTTCTCGGCGCTGGCCAGACGCTCGCTGCGCAGGGTCGCCTCGGCGTCCTTGAGGCGGGCGGTGAGCTTGAGCAGCAGGGTCTGCTGCTGTTCCAGCTTCTGCTGGCCCAGCATCTTCTCGTCCTGCAACTCGTCGAATCTGTCCTGCAGCACCTGGTAGCGTTCCTCGGTGAGCAGGCTCTGCTCACGGGCGCCACGCCGCCCCACCAGCCAGCCGAGCCCGAGGGCGAGCCCCCCCGCCAGCAGGACAGGCAACCAGAGCGCCGCCGGTATCATCGACGGCCCCGCTGGCGCAGGAGGAGTTCGAGATAGCGGTTAAGCAGCAGCCAGAGCAGGACATAGATGAGATAGGCGGCCAACACCACCCACTTGTGGCTGTTGACCCCGGTATCGAGCTCGGTGAACTCGATGCCCTTGATGTGACAATAGGCCCACATCAGCAGCGGGAAGACATAGAGCAGGGAGGCACGCCAGAGAAATAACCACATGTGTATGTTCAACCACGTAAAAAGACTCGCCTAGCTTACACAAGGGCAACCCGGCTTGCGATCCTGGGCCGCGTGATTCTCTGGCTTGTCGCCAGATAACTGGCTAAAATTAACCCCTATTAGGTATTCGGGGTGGGCATGACGCATTTTTTCTGCCGTTGGTTAAGACAAGCGCTGGGAGACACCGCCAAACCGGCCGTGGTCTGCCTGGAGGCGCGCCCGCCCTGGGCCATCGAAGAGTCGCAGTTCCTCTCCCTGTGCAGCCGTTGTGGCGACTGCTTCGAAGCCTGCCCGAACGGCCTGCTCAAACCCGCCGATCGTCCCGAGTATGACGGCAGCCCGGTCGCCGGCACCCCGGTACTGGATCTCGCCTGCGGCCAGTGCAGCTACTGCGGCAGCTGCGCCAGGGCCTGTCCCACCGGGGCGCTGGACCTGCGGCTCGGCCGCCAGGTACAGACCCGGGTCCGGATCGAGGCGAGCTGCCAGGCCCACCAGGGCTTCTACTGTCTGCTGTGCGAGGATGCCTGCCCCCAGCAAGCGATCAAGGCCAGCTGCGACGGCATCAGCGTCAACATGGCGGCCTGCGACGGCTGCGGCGCCTGCGGTCTCGCCTGCCTGCACGGCGCCATCACCCTGATCCCCCAGCTCTGACGACGTCGGCGGCGCGCCCACGATGCGCCTTCCCGGCCAGCTCCCCTCAGCTCGGCCCCCGACATCGCTCCCGGGCAGCAAAAAGGGCCCCGAGGGGCCCTTTCTCCGCCATGACCCTCAGGCCATCGTCAGGATATTTTCCTGCTCTATGCCAAGAAGGTGGCATAAACGGGTGGGGTCGCGCACCGCATCCGCCAATGTGTACTCCCCCAACACTTCCAGGAAGGCGTTCATGGCGCGGCGCAAGATGCCCTGGATGCGGCAGCCGCCGGAGAGGCGGCAATTCTCGCGCTTGCAGTCCACCGGGCAGAGCACGTGTTCCATGTCCATCACCACGTCTCGCAGGTTGATGGAGACGGCGGAGCGTCCGAGCCGGATCCCGCCGTGCTTGCCACGCACCGTCTCGATGTAACCCTTGATACCGAGCTGGTGCACTATCTTGACCACGTGATTGCGGGAGATGGCGAAGGTGTCGGCCACCTCTGTGATGGTCGACAGGCGATCACCGGGCTGGATCGCCAGAAACGTCAGGGTACGCAGGGCGTAGTCGGTAAATCGTGTCAGTTGCATGGTCGCACTTGCCTCTTACTACAAGCCAGAAATCAGGACGACAACCGGGGGCCAGGAGGGGAGATCACAGGTGCAACCGCACAGGTTCCGCTTCTTCGGCCGAGTCGTGGAATGACAAGGTTAAGAGCAGCCCGGACGGGTGTCGACGAAGATGTACATAAATCGACACTTTCTTTGATTGATCGCAAACTTGCAGGCTGAACCCGGGGTTTCGGCCCTTTCTGGTGGAGAAGTCACGCCATCAGGTCTGAAGGGCAACACCATGATCGGGCTGCCATCCGCTCGTCAGTGAGGTTGTTTCAGCCAGTTTTTCAGCGCCTGGGAGGGGATGGAACTCTCGGAGGCGACCGCGAAGGCCCCCCAGTCCACCGCGCACTGCAGGGCATCCTTGATGGCCATCCCCCGTGCCAGCCCGTGAATGAGGCCACCGGCGAAGGCATCCCCCGCCCCTGTGGTATCCACGACGGAAACGGGCCGCGCCGCCACCCGGATCTGCTCCTCACCGTGCAGGGCCAGAGCCCCCGCCTTGCCTTCGGTCAACACCAGCCACTCCAACTGATCACCGGCAAGCTGACGGGCGTGTTGCCAGGGGTCGCTCACCTCGGCGAGGTCGGAGCGGGAGGCCACCAGCACGTGGCAGGGGCGGCGGGCCTGCCCCCCCTTGGGATACTGGGCCACCACGAAGCTCTTGCCGAGCATCTGGCGCATGTAACCGATGATGGCGGTGCCGGGGTAGTTGACGTAGAGGCAGTCCACCCCCTCGGTCGGCAGGTCGCCGGGCAGATCCGGGCGACGGGGGCGCCGCAGTATGGTGCGCTCCCCGGTGGAGTCCACCAGCACCAGCAGCTCCCCGGTCTCGCCACCGAAGCGCTCCACATGGGCGCAATCCAGCCCGTGGCTCGCCGCCTGTTCCAGCAGCCAGTCCCCGGTCTCGTCCAACCCGACCCGGGAGGCGATGCGCACCTCGTGCCCCGCCCACACCAGACCGATGCCGGTATTGGCGGCGCCGCCACCCAGCCTGCGCCCCTGATCCACATACTGCAGCCGCGCCCCCGCCACCAGGGGGTCAGCCAGGGAGAGCACGTGATCACAATTGAGATTGGCGAGCAGCAGGATGCGGGACATGGGGACCTCGAAGAGACAAAGGGCCCCACCGGGGCCCGAACAGAGACATCAACACGGGGGCTGAAGGCCGGCTGATTCAATAGACGGGCAGTTCCACCCCGGCCAGCAACTCGTCGATGCGCGCCTGGGTCGGCTGCTGCATGACGTTCTGGATCACCTCCTTGGTGAGGTGGGGAGAGAAGGAACTGATGAAGTCATACATGTAGTTCTGCAGCAGAATGCTCTTGCTGAAGCAGATCTGGGCCGGACAGGGGGCGAACAGGTGCTCCAGATTGATGGCCACGAGACCAGGGGCATCGGTGTCGTTGGCCACCAGGGAGGAGATGATGCCGATGCCAAAGCCGAGCTCCACGTAGCGCTTGATCACCCCGGCGTCCATCACCGTCATGTAGTAGTTGGGGGTCAGTCCCGCCGCCTGGAACACCGCATCCTGCGCCTGACGTCCGGTGGCACCGCTCTCGTAGCTGAGGATGGGGTACTGGCAGAGCTGCTCCAGGGTCGGCTTCTTCACCTTGGCCAGCGGGTGATCCAGAGGCACCACCAGGGAGAGGGTCCAGAGGTAGGCGGGCAGCGCGATCAGCTCCTTGTCGAAGCCTATCTCGTGGGCAACGATGGAGAAATCCGAGTAGCCCTTGCTGATCTGTTCCTTGGTGGCCGACATCACGGGATGCAGGTGGAACGAGATCTTGGGGTACTTCTTGGTGAAATAGGTGACGCTTTTGGGCAGCAGATGCCGCGCTATGGTGTGGGTGGTGTGGATGTTGAGAGTCCCCACGGTCGGATCCAGGTACTCCCGGGAGATCGCCTTGATCTTGCTCTCGATGTTGAGCATGGCCTCGGCGCACTTGATGATCTCCTCCCCCACCGGGGTGATGCGATGCAGGTGCTTGCCACGGCGCTCGAAGATGCGCACCCCCAGCTCGCTCTCCAGCAGGCCGATCTGTTTGCTCACCCCGGGCTGGCTGGTATAGAGCGCATCGGACGCGACGGAGACGTTGAGGTTGTGGTCCCGCACCGCGATCAGATACTTCAACTGCTGTAGTTTCAAGATTGCACCCTCACAGGCTGGCGCGGCTGCCAACATCGGAAAACAAGGCCGCCACAAATGGCGGCCAGTGTATCATCCGAACTTGGCATATCGCCGCTTGATCCTTCATTTTGCTACAAAATCTAGCATCAGCAGGGGGGATATGACAAACCGGCGGCGGCGTCAGGCGGACTCGACCGGCAAGATGCCAAGAAACTGCAGCAGCCACTGCATCATGGTGGCGGAGTCCACCTCCCCCTCGAGGGAAGAGAGGCTGCGCTGGTAGTAGGCATCCGGCAACCTGTCCCGGCGCCGCTCGATCAGCGCCCGGTTGTACTCCACCGAAAACTCGGGATGCCCCTGGATGGCCACGATGTTGTCCCCTTGCAGGAACATGAAGTTGGGGCAGAAATCATTGCCCGCCAGCCGGGTCGCGCCCGGCGGCAACTGCTCCACCTGATCCTGGTGGCTGGCCAGGATCCGGATGGTCTCTAGCCCCGGCTGCATCCAGGGTTCGGACTCCAGCATGGGATGGACGGAGACGCCGAGCCCCCAGCCCTTGGTGGACTTCATCACCTCGCCCCCCAGTGCCTGGGCGATCACCTGATGACCGAAACAGACCCCGGCCAGCTTGACGTTGGCGTCGTGGGCGCGGCGGATCCACTCCCGCAACGCCAGGATCCAGGGCAGATCGCTGTAGGCGTCGTGACGGGATCCCGTGATGAGCCAGGCATCGCACTCGGTCAGATCCCCCGGCAACTCGCCGTCGAGAGCCGACCAGACCCGATATTCCAGCGCCGGGGCCAGCGCCCGGAAACCCTTGATAAACATCTCAGAGTAAACGGGGCCAAAATCACCCACCAAGTCGGGGTCAAGCCGGTCACAATCGAGAATTCCCAGTCGCATCTGTCACTCCTTCACAGGGATAGCGGGACAAGCCGGCGGATCCCTTCCGCCGGGCCATGCCAGGGCTAGCTGCTGCATGTTGTCATTTCATGGTCGGCATGGAGAACTCGGCGCCGGCGCGCAGGCTCTGGGGCCAGCGGGCAGTCACCGTCTTCATCCGGGTGTAGAAACGCACCCCATCCGGCCCGTGCATGTTGAGCGGCCCGAAGATGGATCGCTTCCAGCCACCGAAGCTGTGAAACGCCATGGGCACGGGAATGGGGACGTTCACCCCTACCATACCGACCTGCACCCTCGTGGTGAAGTCCCTTGCGGTGTCACCGTCACAGGTAAAGATGGCGGTGCCGTTGCCGTACTCATGTTCGTTGATGAGTCGCAGGGCCGTCTCGTAGTCCGGCGCCCGCACGATGGCGAGCACGGGGCCGAAGATCTCCTCCCGGTAGATGCGCATCTCAGGGCTCACCTTGTCGAACAGGCTGCCACCGATAAAGTAGCCCTCGCCACCGTTGTGGGAGCGGCCATCCACCACCAGCTCGGCTCCCTCGGCCACCCCCTGATCCACGTAGCCGCGCACCTTGGCCAGGTGTTCCCGGCTGATGAGGGGCCCCATCTCGTTCTCCGGGGTCTGACCCAGGCCCGGGCCGACCCGCAGGGCCGCCACCAGGGGTGAGAGCCGGGCCACCAGGGCATCGGCAGTCTCGTCGCCGACCACCAGGGCCACCGAGATAGCCATGCAGCGCTCACCGGCGGCGCCATAGGCCGCCCCCATCAGGGCGGCGACAGCCTGATCGAGATCCGCATCCGGCATCACCAGCATGTGGTTCTTGGCGCCGCCCAGCGCCTGCACCCGCTTGCCGTGGGCCGAGGCGGTGGCATAGATGTACTGGGCGATGGGAGTGGAGCCGACGAAGGAGACCGCCGCCACCCGCGGGTCGGTCAGCAGCACGTCCACCACCTCCTTGTCGCCGTTGACCACGTTCAGCACCCCGTCCGGCAGGCCCGCCTGCTTGAGCAACTCGGCCATGCGCAGGGAGAGGGAGGGATCTTTTTCCGACGGTTTGAGGATGAAGCTGTTGCCGCACGCCAGCGCCACCGGGAACATCCAGAGCGGCACCATGGCCGGGAAGTTGAACGGCGTGATGCCGGCGCAGACTCCCACCGGCTGCATCATGGAGTGGCTGTCGACCCCGCGGCCCACGTTGAGGGAGTGTTCCCCCTTGAGCAGATGGGGGATGCCGCAGGCAAATTCCACCACCTCCAGCCCCCGGGTCAACTCCCCCAGGGCGTCGGAGAACACCTTGCCGTGCTCGCGGCTGATGAGCCGGGCCAGCTCGTCCCTGTGCTGCTCCATCAGCTCCTTGAAGCGGAACATCACCCGGGCCCGCACCAGGGGCGGGGTCTGGGACCAGTCGGCGAAGGCGCGCTCGGCGCTGGCGATGGCCTGCCGGCACTCATCGGCGCTGCTCAGCACCACTTGGCCCTGCTGCTGGCCGGTGGCGGGATTGAAGATGGCACCGACGCGCTCGCTGCGACTCTCCGTGGTCTCACCGTCGATGAAGTTGTTGATCCTGTAAGCCATAAATCCTCCGTGAAATGGGGTATACCTGTGCGGCCATGGTCCGGGCGCAAGGAGGGGCACCCGACCGGGTGCCCCGAAAATGGGAATGGGTGATCAATCCTGGGCTTGCAGCGCGTCCTGCAGCAGAGTGAAGAGATCGTCGATCTCGCTGCGCTCGATGATGAGGGGAGGCGACAGGGCGATGATGTCGCCGGTGACCCGGATCAGGGCCCCCTTCTCGAAGCAGCGCACGAATACCTCGTAGGCTCGCTTGCCCGGCGCATCGGGGATGGACTCCAGCTCGATGCCCGCCACCAGACCGTAGTTGCGCACATCCTTGACATGCTTGCAGCCCTTGAGGGAATGAGCCGCCTCCTCCCAGTAGCCCGCCAGGGAGGCGGCGCGGCTGAGCAGGTTCTCGCTGCGGTAAATCTCCAGGGTCGCCAGGCCCGCGGCCGCCGCCACCGGGTGACCGGAGTAGGTGTAGCCGTGGAACAGCTCGATGGCGCCCTTGCCCGCGGCCATCATGTCGTCATAGATGCCATCGCTCACCAGCACGGCCCCCATGGGGATGGCCCCGTTGGTGAGGCCCTTGGCGCAGGTGATCATGTCGGGGATGACGTCGAACTCCTGGGCGGCGAAGGGGGAGCCGAGGCGGCCGAAGCCGGTGATCACCTCGTCGAAGATCAGCAGGATGCCGTGCTTGGTGCAGATCTCCCTCAGCCGCTTGAGGTAGCCCTTGGGCGGCATGATGACCCCGGTGCTGCCGGCGATGGGTTCGACGATGACGGCGGCGATGTTGCTGGCATCGTGCAGGAACACGATCTTCTCCAATTCATCGGCTTGAGTGAGATCTTCTGCTGGCAACCCCTTGGTGAACGCATTTTTCCCTATGTTGAGGGTATGAGGCAGATGATCCACCCCCCCCAGCAGGGTGCCGAACCATTTGCGGTTGCCGGGGATGCCGCCCACCGAGATGCCGCCAAAACCCACGCCGTGGTAGCCGCGCTCGCGGCCGATGAGCCGGGTGCGCGTCCCCTGACCCCGGGCCCGTTGCCAGGCCAGGGCGATTTTCAGCGCCGTATCCACGGATTCCGAACCCGAGTTGGTATAGAAGACGTGGCCCAGCCCCTTGGGGGCGATCTCCACCAGCCGGTTGGCCAGCTCGAACGGCAACGGGTGCCCCATCTGGAACGTGGGGGCGAAGTCGAGGTGGGAAATCTGCTGGGAGACGGCCTCGGCTATCTCCCGCCGACCATGACCCACGTTGCAACACCAGAGGCCGGCGGTGCCATCCAGTATCTTGCGGCCATCCTCTGAGTGATAATACATCCCCTCTGCCGACTTCAGGATGCGCGGCGCCGCCTTGAACTGCTGGTTGGCGGTGAAGGGCATCCAGAAGGCGGACATGTCGGGGGTATTGATGTCGCTGACAGGTTTCATGGTCACCTCATCCTTAAGGCGTTTAGTAACACTTGGCCTATGCCTATTAAATTAAACACCTAGATCCGTAAAAAGGGGCCGTCTATCGCCCCGCTTGGTGTCACCCCGGCTAGATGATAGCAGCGAGGTGGTATAAGATATTTAACACAATTTTAATAATAGTAAACAGTCAAGGAGTGTCTATCGATGGATATCGGTCACCGCCTCAAGGCGGTTCGCACCAAGGCGGCCCTCTCCCAGCGCGAGCTGGCCAAGCGCTCCGGTGTGACCAACGGCTTTATCTCCCAGATCGAGAAAAATCAGGTGAGCCCCTCGGTGGCCTCGCTGCGCAAGGTGCTGGAGGGCATTCCCATGTCGCTCGCCAGCTTCTTCACCGATGAGACGGAGATGGATTCCGAGGTGATCTTCCGCGCGGACGACATGCCGGATCTCGGCACCCACCCCATCAGCTACCGACTGGTGGGCCACAGCCGCGCCAACCGCGCCATCGGCATGATGCAGGAGATCCTGCCGCCCGGTGCCGATACCGGTGACGACATGCTGAGCCACGAAGGGGAAGAGTGCGGCATCGTCATCCAGGGCCAGGTCGAGGTCACCGTCGGCGAGCAGATCCATCTGCTGGCACCGGGGGATGGCTACTACTTCGACAGCCGCACCCCCCACCGTTTTCGCAACGTCGGCGAGCAGGAGTGCGTGCTGATCTCCGCCAACACCCCCGCCAGCTTCTGACCACAAACAGAGGCTGCCGCATCACGCCAGCCCGGCTGGCGACGCCCGATCCTCCCGTCAGCCCCTGACCGCTCGCCACGGCGGTCAGGCCTGCGACACAGGCCCGATCCCGGCCTGCGCCCTCGTCAATCCCCCGGACTGATGAGGTCGAATGTTTAATAAAATGTTACAGGATGGATTTACAAGCGGCGGCATGTTTAGCATATTGATACGCAGAGTCCATCTTTGCCGGTTCAAGGAGTGAACATGAGTGATCTGACCCTGGCCCAGTGGCAACACAAGGCCGCCCACCTGACCCTGCCCTCCCAAGCCTTTATCGACGGCAGCTACCGGGACGCCGTAAACGGCGCCACCTTCGACTGCATCAACCCGGCCAACGGCCAGTTGCTGACCAAGGTCGCCGCCTGCGACGCCGCCGACGCCGAGCTGGCGGTGCAGGCCGCCCGCGCGGCCTTCGATGACAAACGCTGGGCCGGTCTGGCCCCCAAGCAGCGCAAACTCATCATGCAGCGCTTCGCCGAGCTGATGCGCCTGAACCAGGTGGAGCTGGCTCTGCTGGAGTCCCTGGACATGGGCAAACCCATCGGCGATGCCATGGGCTATGACGCCCCCGCCGCCGCCAACTGCATCGCCTGGAACGCCGAGGCCATCGACAAGATCTACGATCAGGTCGCCCCGGTGGAAGAGTCAGCCTTGGCGCTGGTGACCCGGGAGGCGCTCGGGGTCGTGGCCGCCATCGTCCCCTGGAACTTCCCTCTGGTGATGGCCTGCTGGAAGCTGGGCCCGGCGCTCGCCACCGGCAATTCGGTGATCCTCAAACCCTCCGAAAAATCCCCCCTCACCGCCCTGCGCATCGCCGGCATCGCGAAAGAGGCGGGCATCCCGGACGGCGTGTTCAACGTGCTGCCGGGCTTTGGCCACACCGTGGGCGAGGCGCTGGCCATGCACATGGACGTGGACTGCATCACCTTCACCGGCTCCACCCGCATCGGCAAACATCTGGTGCAGTGCTCCGGGAAATCCAATCTGAAACGCGCCTTTATGGAGTGCGGCGGCAAGAGCCCGAACATAGTGCTGGCGGACGCGCCGGATCTGGACGCCGCCGCCAGGAGCGCGGTGGGCGCCATCTTCTACAACCAGGGGGAAGTGTGCACCGCCGCCTCCCGCCTGCTGGTGCAAAACAGCATCAAGCCCCAGTTCATGGAGCGGCTGCTGGCCCATGCCCGGGAGTGGATCGCCGCCAACCCGCTGGATCCCGGCACCCGCATCGGCGCCATGGTGGACGGCATCCAGATGGATCAGGTGCTCAACTACATCGAGGTCGGCAAACAGGAGGGGGCCAGGCTGCTGCTGGGGGGCCAGCGCACCCATGCGGAAAGCGGCGGCTTCTATATCGAGCCCACCATCTTCGATGAGGTGACGCCCCGGATGCGCATCTTCCGGGAAGAGATCTTCGGCCCCGTGCTGGCAGTGACCGGCTTCGACACCCTGGAAGAGGCCATCGCCCTTGGCAACGACACCGACTACGGCCTGGCCGCCGCCATCTGGACGGCGGACTTGAACAAGGCGGTGAAGGGTTCCCGCGCCCTGCGCGCCGGTACCGTCTTCGTCAACAACTGGGATGGCGGCGACATGACCATGCCGTTTGGCGGTTTCAAGCAGTCCGGCAACGGCCGCGACAAGTCCCTGCACGCCCTGGAAAAGTATACCGAGCTGAAAAGCACCTGGATCCAGCTCGATTAACATCGAATATGACGAGATCAGGCAACAAAGGGGGAGAAATCCCCCTTTTTCATTTTTATCCTTTCATCAGGAACGCCAATCGATATAATCATCAAATAGCAAGCCGTTAAATTTAAAGATAAAAATGCTGTTTTTCCTGGGAAGTGTCCTGTTTCTGGTAGTGGGATTGCCGCTGTTGTTCTTCGTGATGGGTCAGGGTGAAGCCTATGTGACCTGGGGCCCCTGGATCTCCGCCATCGTACTCATGCTGTGGCTGTTGCGGGATGTGGAGAAGATCCGCCGCGGGGGCCGACGCTGACCCCGGTCATGCTGTAAAAATCGCCTCCGACCAATTTATTAACTTCTTTCCCCCCAAAAGGATCGTTACACTGACTTTTTGCGATGTTGTCCAACATCCGCTCTCCAGTGAAGGTTATCCGCATGCAGCAACACATCCAGCGCCAGGGCGTCATCTATGCCCTGTGCGCCTATTTCCTTTGGGGTCTGGCCCCCATCTACTTCAAGACCATCGCCGCCGTACCGGCCGCCGAGATCCTGACCCACCGCATGATCTGGTCCTGCGCCCTGCTGCTGGTGCTGACCCTGCTCGCCCGCCAGTGGCACAAGGTACAGGCGGTGCTGCGTCAGCCCAAGGTGCTGCTCACCCTGGCCTTCACCTCGGTCACGGTCGGTGGCAACTGGCTGCTGTTCATCTGGGCCATCAACAACGGCCACATGCTGGATGCCAGTCTCGGCTACTACATCAACCCCCTGTTCAACGTGCTGCTCGGCATGGTGTTTCTGAACGAGCGGCTGCGCCGCCTGCAGTGGTGGGCAGTGGGGCTCGCCGTCATCGGGGTCGCCATCCAGCTCATCGCCTTCGGCTCCCTGCCCTGGATAGCCCTGGTGCTGGCCTCAAGCTTCGCCATCTATGGCCTCATCCGTAAAAAGCTGGCGCTGGATGCCCTGACCGGCCTGCTGATCGAGACCATGATCATGCTGCCCCCCGCCGCCATCTACCTGTGGGGAATCGCCGACAGCCCCACCAGCCATCTGACCCAGAACGACTGGCACCTGAACCTGCTTCTCATCGCCGCCGGCGCCGTGACCACGGCCCCCCTGCTCTGCTTCACCGCCGCCGCGACCCGGCTCAAGCTCTCCACCCTCGGCTTCTTCCAGTACATAGGCCCCAGCCTGATGTTCATCCTGGCGGTGACCCTGTACGGGGAGGCGCTGGCGCTGGACAAGATGATCACCTTCGCCTTCATCTGGAGTGCTCTGGTGCTGTTCACCCTGGACGGACTGCGCAACGGCAGGCAGAAGCCAGCGGCCTCCTGAGGGGTCGCAATAATCTACAAGCCTGTGAGCGGGATTTGGGGTATCAATAACTCATGAACGCGCCCCAATCCCGCATCCACTACTGGCAATCCCGGCTGCTGCCGGGGGTCGAGCTCTCCCACTCCCATCACAGGGAGTTCAGCTATGGCCGCCACGTCCACCTGGACTATCACATCGGTCTGGTGCAGCGGGGTGGCCAGAAGTTCATCCACAAGGGCAGCAGCCACAATCTGGTGCGCGGCGAGCTCTCCACCGTCAACCCGGACGAGATGCACGACGGCCTGAGCCTGCTGCCGGAAGGCTACGAGGTGCGGGTATTCGCCATCGCCCCCGAGCAGCTGGCCCGCTGGCTACCTGACAGCCCTGAGCCCTTCTTCGACAAGGGGCTGCAGAGCCGACCCGACCTCTATCAGGGCTTCGCCCGCCTGCACATGTATCTGGACAATCCCGAGCCGGACGGCCTGCGGGCGGAGAGCGAGCTGCTCGGTCTGCTCGGCGAGCTGCTGCATCTCTCCCCCGAGCGCCACGCCCTGGCAGATCCCCAGCTCAGGTATCTGCGGGACTATCTGCTGAGCCAGCTGGACGGCCACCACAGCCTGGAGGATCTGGCCGCCCAGTTCGGGCTGGATCGCTTCGCCTTCCTGCGCCAGTTCAAGAAGAAGACCGGCATGACCCCCTACGCCTGGCTCAAGCGGCTGCGCCTCGAACAGGGCAAGCGTCTGCTCGGCAGTGGCCTGCCGGTGAGCGAGGTGGCGCTCGCCGTCGGTTTCTTCGATCAGAGCCACTTCCACCACGGCTTTCGCCAGGCGTTCGGGCTCACCCCGGCGGATTACCGCCAGCAGATGCAATCGGTTAGCCGCTAACCCGCTCGACCCCTGCCAAGCAGGCAGTGCATCGAACTAAAATCAATCAATTCCAAAAAACAAAACCCCATCTAAAACACATAACCAGCATCTTTCACTGCCATCCTGACGCGACGGCGAGGCTCCCGCCCGCCACCCGCCGCGACCGTGCAATCTTTTACAAGCCAGCCCCGCGGCTCATGCCCCATGCTCTGCCCTCTGTTGTCGTCGAGGTATGCCATGTTTACCAGCCTGTTCCTGACCATAGGTCTTATCCATCTCGTCGCCCTGGCGAGCCCGGGCCCGGATTTCGCCCTGATCCTGCGCACCAGCCTGCATAGACCCACCGCCCTCGGGGCGGCGCTCGGCATCGCGATCGCCATCCTGTTGCACGCCACCTTGAGCCTCACCGGCATCAGCCTGCTGATCGCGAGCCACCCCTGGCTGTTTCTGGCGGTGAAAGTGGTGGGGGCCCTCTACCTCGGCTGGCTCGGTTATGGGGCACTCAAGGGCGCCTGGCAGGGCGCGGCCGGGCAGGCGTTCAAGGCGGGCGGGGATCGTCAGGGCTGGCGCAAGGGCATCAAGAGCGGCCTTGCCACCAACCTGCTCAACCCCAAGGCGCTCTTGTTCTTCATGGGATTGCTGGCAGCCATGGTGACCCCGCAAGTGGATGGCCTGACCCGGGGCCTGCTGATCCTGGAGCTGTTCCTGCTCTCCCTGGCCTGGTTCGGCCTGCTGGCCTGGAGCCTCTCCACCGCCCGGGCCCAGGGGCTGCTTGGCCGCATCCAGCGTCCGCTCAACCTGGTGACCGGCCTGCTGTTTTGCGCCGTCAGCCTCTCCATCCTGGCCGAGCTGGTCGTCGAGGCCGGCGCTTATGTCTGAGGCGTAGAACGTATGGAAACAGCCCGGTTCCACCGAGCAGGCTGGCATTGGACTCATTGCGGGATTAGGATGCACGCCTTTACCACAACAATGTGAAGGACATATCGGCATGACTCGACAATGGTCGCTCCCCATCGTGATTCTCGCGGGGGGAGCGTTGTACTATCTGAGCGCTCAGTTCGGCATGAAATGGGCCCTGATGGCCCTCATCGGTTTCGGATTCGGCTTTACCCTCTCCTTCAGCCGCTTCGGTATCGTGTTCGGCTGGCGCGAGATGCTGACCCGACGCAACAGCTACTATGTGCGCATTCACCTGCTGACCATCGCCATCGAGATCCTGCTGTTCACCAGCTTCCTCTTCTTCAGCCATGCCCTGTTCGGGGATGCCATGGTGGGCAACATCATGGCCATCGGCGTTCCCTTCATCGTCGGCGCCTTCCTGTTCGGTATCGGCATGCAGCTGGCGGGGGTCTGTGCCACCGGTACCCTCTATTGCTGTGGCGAGGGGCAACCCCGCTTCTGGCTGGTGCTGGTCTGCTACGGCATCGGCACCCTGATCAGCAGCCAGTTCCGCCCGGCGCTGGACGCCACCTTCACCAGCCAGACGGTGCTGTTCAAGGACCTGACCGGCAACCACTGGAGCGGCATGGTGCTGAACCTGGCGCTGGTCGGTGCCCTGTTCTGGCTGTTTCGCAAGAGTGAGCGGCATCGCACCGGCGAGATCCAGCCCATCTTCGGCGGCGGCAACCCCTTCTGGCGGGATGGGCGCTTCACCGTGCTGACCGGCGGCATCCTCATCGCCCTGCTCAACTCCGCCGTGGTCGCCCTGCACGGCTCGGCCTGGACCATCACCGGCGCCGTACACGAGATGGCCCTGCGCGGCGCCGCTGTGTTCGGCCTCTATCAAGACAGCCCCAAGCTGGCTCAGCCCTTCTTCCAGAACCCCATGGTGGGCATGTTCTGGCTCGGGATCCTGGGGGCGGCCCTGGCCCGCTGCCTGAGCGGCGGCGCCAGCTTCGCACCCGCGCGCCTCGGCAACACGCTGGCGGCGGTATTGGGGGGGTTATTGATGGGAATGGGGGCCATGTACAGTGCCTGCAACCTCGGCGGCTACTTCGACGGCACGGCCTCCGGCAGCCTGCACGGCTGGGTCTGGATGTTGATGGCGCTGGGCGGCAGTCTCATCGGCATTCGCCTGCGTCCCCTGTTCGGGCTGGCACGCTGACGACCCTCACCCGCCATGAATGGACGGGGTGCCCTGCATCCCGTCACTCTCCCCGCTGTTTCACCCGCCGCAGATAGACATAGCCTTCACCCGGGCTGCCCCAGCGCTGGTGCGCCTCGTTGTCGTAGGCTCTGTCCAGCAGCCTGATGCTGTCGGGGCCAATCCAGAGGTACTGCACCAGGGTGCTGGCGCCGCCGAAGTTGGTGGAACAGCTGCCCACCTTGCTGCTCCCCTTGTACTCTCCCGTGGGTTGGCGGCTCAGCCAGATCTCGCAGCCCTGACGCAGGGAGAGTTGTTGCGGGGTGAGGGTATCGAGCAGCTCGGGCCTGCGCCAGGCGCCGGCGAAGTCGGTGGCCCTCGGCATGGTGAATTCGGCCATCAGGATGCGGCCATCCGGTACCGGCGAGAAGCGGTAGATGCGCTGGCGAAACGGGCGCACCGCCCGCTCGGTGAGAAACTGCTCGGCATAGACCCAGCGAAAGCCCCGATAACCGGGCCAGATCTCCACCAGTCGCAGCTCGGCGCTGGTGAAGCGCTTGTCATAGCTGGCCTGCTCCCGACTGGAGAACTCGCCGGAAAACCAGGAGAGCAGGGGTTCCATGCTGACCTGATTCAGGTGTGGTGTGGCCGGCGGCGTCACAAAGGGAGCGGGGGCCGCCCATACCAGGCAGGTATAAAACAGCCCGAACAGGGCCGTCATCAGCTTTATCATCGAATCCTTCCGAGTCGCTTGCATGGCGGCGATTATATGAGCGAACGCCCGCAATAACCTCTACCTTGATCAACTCCTTCAAAATCCGATGAAAAATCACGGTGTTAGCGAACAACTGCGACGCAGCCCGCGCCTGTGCCCCGTCAGATCAGCATCCGAATCGCACAGTAGACCAGCAGGGCCGCCAGGGTCAGGTTCAGAATGCGGCCGTGACGCTGGAACAGAGGCTGCAGTAGATGACCCGCCAGGGCCCAGCAGAGGTTCCCCAGCGAGCCGATCAGCGCCAACAACAGGCTGACGGCCAGCACCCAGACAAGTTCTGTGGTGTGGGGCAGTACGAAGGTGGAGAGCGCCGTGATGCCGTAGAGAATGATCTTCACGTTCACGAACTGCAGCCAGAAGCTGGTCCAGAAGCCGGGCAAGGCCCCATCGGCGCTAGACAGATTGGAGCCGCTGGTCGCGATGCGCCAGGCCAGCCAGAGCACATAGGCCGCCCCGGCCCAGCTGAGCCAGCCAACCAGCGCGGGGGAGAGGTTGATGAGGGTGAAGGTGAACAGGGCACACAGCAGCATGATCAGCAGGAAGCCCGCATTCATGCCCGCCAGCACCCGGCCACTGCGACGCAAACCATGCTGATTGGCGGCGCTCAGGGCCAGGAAATTGTTCGGTCCCGGCGTCATGGCCGTGATCAGGGTGTAGGTCAAAAATGCGCTGACAAGGGTCGAGGTCATGGTGTTTCTCCGAATGGGAGTGATACCTTAACGCGGCCACTGGCATCAAAAAATCGAATGTTTTAGCATTCTCAATTCAATCATTTCGATGAATTGGAGTCCCCATGGATCTGCGACGTCTCATTACCCTCAAGACGGTGATCGAGGAGGGCTCCTTCGTGAAGGCATCCCGCAAGCTCTGCTGCACCCAGTCGACGATAACCTTCCATATCCAGCAGCTGGAACAGGAGCTTTCGCTGCAATTCTTCGAAAAAATAGGCCGCCGCATGTGCCTGACCAAGGCCGGGCAGAATATCATGCCGCATGTGCACGAGATGATCCGGGTAATGGCCGGTCTGCGCCAGGCGGCACAGCAGGACGCAGAGCCGAGCGGCGAGCTCAGGGTTGCCATCGGCGAAACCCTGCTGGCCTACAAGATGCCGGCGGTGCTCGAGCGCTTCAAGCGGCTGGCTCCCGGGGTGCGCCTGTCGCTCCAGTCCCTGAACTGCTACGTCATTCGCGATGCGTTGCTGGCGGATGAGGCCGATCTCGGCATCTTCTACCGGGTCGGCAACGATGCCGCCCTGCAGATGGAGAGCTTTGGCGAGCAACCCCTGGTGCTGGTAGCCTCCCCCGCCCTCAGCGGTATCGACTTCACCCGCCCGGATCAACACCTGCCGGTCAGCTTCATCATCAACGAGCCCCAGTGCATCTTCCGCCAGCTGTTCGAGAGCACCCTTCGCCAGCGTGGCATCACCCTGGACGGCACCATAGAGCTGTGGAGCATAGAGAGCATCAAGCGCTGCGTGGCCAGCAACCTCGGCGTCTCCTTCCTGCCCCGCTTCACCGTCGAGCGGGAGCTGAGTTCGGGGGAACTGCAGGAGCTGCCCTTCTCCCCCACGCCCCTCGTCATCACGGCCCTGTGCGCCCACCACGCCGGCAAGTTTGTCAGCCCCGCCATGCGGGTATTTATGGCGTGCGTGCAGGCGTGCCTGACAGAGGAGGAGCCGCCAGCGGCAAATGCGGCCACTCATGGCGAGCAGGACGCGCGCCGCCTGACGACAAGCTGACCCCTTCATGGGGCGCCACGACTCCCGACCGCCGGTTGTCCTTCCCCCGAGCGGCTATCCTTGCTCCGACACCACAGAGAGGGAATCCATCATGAGCACAGGCACAGTGACACTGCATCGCGTCCTCAAGGCACCGCCGGATCGGGTCTATCGCGCCTTCATCGAAGGGGCGGCGCTGGCCAAGTGGCTGCCGCCACACGGCTTCACCTGCAAGGTGGAGCACCTGGAGGCCCGGGTCGGCGGCCGCTTTCGCATGGCATTCACCAATTTCGGCACAGGCCACTCCCACGCCTTCGGCGGCGAGTATCAGGAGCTGGAGCCGGGCAAGCGCATCCGCTACACCGACCGTTTTGACGATCCCAACCTGCCGGGGGAGATGCGGGTCACTATCAGACTGACCCAGGTGCTGTGCGGCACCGAGCTCGCCATCGAACAAGCGGGGATCCCGGCACTTATCCCGGTGGAGATGTGCTACCTCGGCTGGCAGGAATCCCTGACCCAGCTGGCCGCACTGGTGGAGCCGGAGATACCGAACGAATAATCGTTAAAACAGGGAAAAGGCAGACAACACACTGCCCATCCCCGAAAACAGCCAGCCCAAAAGCAAGAGAGCCTGCCAAACTGGCAGGCTCTCTTCATTTCGACAGACCACAACTGACAACCTGTCCCAATGGGCGTCATTGTCGACGGCAGTCTGGACACAGCCAGCGCGCAGAAACCGGAGCGTACATGAGCACGTGAGGATGTCGCGCACGGCCTGGGTTCAACATGGCGAGTTAAACAGCTTGGTGGGATGAGTGCTTATTGCAGGTTCAGGCCACCCAGATAATCCCCCTTGCCGAGGTTGACCCCCGCCTTGCGCAGCAGGGCATAGGCCATGGTCAGGTGGAAGTAGAAGTTCGGAATGCCGTACTCATGAACGCAGGTATGACCGTCCATGCCCTTGCCACCGGCCCAGTAAGGGAAGTATTTCGCACTCGCATACTGACTGAAATCGGCCTCCAGCTTGCTTTGCAGCAGGGCGACCGTGCTCTGGATATGGTGCCGCAGATCCGCCAGCGTCTTGGGATCATCTTCCATCACCGGCAACGCGCTGTGACTGGCGGTGGCCACCACGGCGCGGGCCGTGTCGCAGCAGATCAGCACCTGCTTGGAGAAGGGCAGCATATCGGTGATGAGACGCTCGCCGACGAAGTTGTCCGCGTTGAACTTCTTCCCGTCGGCGTGGGCTTCGGCCTTGGCCAGGCACTGGTCGAGGTTGGTCAGCATCTTGATGAACTGGGCTGCAATATCACGATTCATAATGGATTCCCGGTTGGTTGAAGGCAGTGAAACGAGCGGCATCCACTATAGCGCATCCCCTCCCCGGTTCGAGCCCTGGCGGGTAAAAAGCACAAGGAAACGGCACGAGGCGACAAGGGATGACAAGCCCGGCGAGCGTCATGCTGCCGACGCTCCGGAGCCCGACGCGGCGATGAGTTCCTCTTCGCCTCTTTTTTGATCTGTGACATACGTCACCCTTTTGCGGGGGCGTAGTCTGGATCTGCTCCTTGGGCACAAGCCCTCACACAGACAAGGAGGATGCAATGAAGATCTATGACCGAAACCGCAATGTGCTGACCCTGGGCCAGCGCGTGATGATCGCCGCCACCGGCGCCGTCGATACCCTGAAAGAGGCCCACACCGACAATATGACCCCCTATCAGGCCGAGCATGAGAAATGCGTGCTGCTGGCCAACACCCGAGAGCGTTACGCGCCCATCGAGTTGATTAGACTAGGCTGATACCCGGCATTAGCTGTCACCCTACTCTTTACAATTCACCCGGCCGCCGTGCCCCGTCTGCGGTCGGGTTTCTGATTCCCCCTCCCCCGCGTTTCTCCCCGTTTATGCCCATGCCCCCTTGGATTGGCCCTCATAGAACCGTGCGGATCAGGCCCTGACCACGCCTTGTTTCCCCACTCTGGCTATGGCTTGCCTGAAACTATGACCACCCCTGACTGGGTTTCTGGCGCCGGCGCCAGCAGCAGCCTGCCGAGATAACGGATCAGCAGCAGAGGGGGCAGCAGGGTAAGAAGCAGCCAGTGGGTGTGGGGTAGGATGAAGGTCCAGATGATCTCGTGGGGCAGCCAGGTTGAGGCGGTCGCCGTCATAAAGGCGATATCATAGGTCTGCCACAACCAGAGCCCGGCAAAGAGCGCTGGTAGCAGTGAACGCGGTGTCAGCAAAAACAGCAGCCAGAAGAAAGCTCCCAACAAGGCACCAAACTCCAGCATCGGTAGGGCTAGTTCGGTAAAGGTGCGCCCTGAAGAGAAACCGCTCCATTCGAGAAAGGAATCGACCTCCAGCGCCGGCCACCAGGATGCGTATTGAAACAGGGTGAACGAGAGCACAAACAGCAGGCTGGTCAGCAGCGCCAGCACCGTTTTTCGCAACAACCACCGCCCCAGCCGGCGCAGTGTCGGCATCCATGTAGACATCAATGACTCCCATCTGGTGACGGGGCAGTATGCCGCGGTTTGCTGCACCGTCAAAGTGCCACGCCATGCCAGTTAATTGTTGAAATATTGAATCCCGTCACATCGGTACCAGTCTGAGCGGTTGCGTGTCCACAAGGCCCCATACGAACCTTTATTTGCCTTTCTTCCAACCAAAACAGGGGGCGCCGGGTAGCCGTACCTCTTACAAATCGGAGAACGATTCCACCCAGACCCTCAGTGCCGAGGCGGGCAAGCAAGGGGTGATGGAGAGCAAGCTGGTCAGTGATAAAAGGAAAGAAAAGGCGTAACCATATCATCTATAGCTAAGTCTAATTGGTTGGTTGGTTGGTTGGTTGGTTGGTTGGTTGGTTGGTTGGTTGGTTGGTTGGTTGGTTGGTTGGTTGGTTGGTTGGTTGGTTGGTTGGTTGGTTGGTTGGTTGGTTGGTTGGTTGGTTGGTTGGTTGGTTGGTTGGTTGGTTGGTTGCTAGGATTTTGTCATCATAAACGTAGTGTGAATGGTGACTCGAAAGAGGACTTACATCAAGAAATCAGAGCATTAATATTTCTTGAAAAAAGAAAATAGGTTACTCTTTAAGTTAATATATATATTGGTAGAGTTAACATGCAATTTTTGTTAAAAGAGGCGTCAAGATTATTTACTAGCAAGGGGCTTTCCCAGCTTGCTGATGGTGATATGTCGCTTATTCAAAAGATCTCTACTGAATTACTCGGAGGGGATGTTTGTAGCTCCCTTTATGACACATACAATAAGATATATTGCATTATTGACAAAAAATATAAAACTGAATATTTTTTTAAAAATGCAATAGTGAATCGGCATCTTTTGGGAAAGCACTCTTTAAATACGGCAACTATGCTGTCAGAATTTAGGGTGGGCTCAAGTAAAGCCGACTGCGTTATTATAAATGGTTCGTCCGTATGCTATGAAATAAAAACAGAATATGACAGCTTATATAGGCTTGATGAGCAATTAAAAGATTACTGCGCTTTCTTTGATGAAGTGTACGTAGTTTGTGCTCCGCTTAATTTTAAATCTGTATATGAGGCCACCCCTGACAGTGTTGGCATTATGGTGCTAACCGCTGATAATTATTTAAGTGTAAAGAAATTGGCTAAAAAAAGAACTACGCCTCTTTGTCCTGTCACTGTGATAAAGTCCTTGCGAAAGGATGAGTATATTCTTTTGGCAGAATTAATTTCTGGTGAAAAAATCACATGCTCCAATAGCGATGTGTTTTCAGTATGTCTTGATAAATTTTATCAAGCTGAACCTGATGCACTTGCTGAACAGTTAAGAATGATTTTAAAGCTTAGTAGGAAAAACAACAAAGAGTTTATTTGTTCATTACCTTACTCGCTTAAAAACGCGGCTATCAGCTATAGTTTTAACAAAAAACAAATAGATAGTCTAATTATAAGATTCAATAGTTAATGATGAGGGATAAATCATGTACCTACCCTACTTACGAGGGAAGCAATTTGAATTAGCAGCATTAAGAGAGTGTGCGGATATTTCCTCGGCAAGGCATCTAAAACCGATTATAGAGCCTGTCAGAGAGAATATGAATGCATTAGTTAATACGATAGAGTATTTAAATAAACACAATATAATTCCTATCGTCGTGATCAACCCATCTGTTGGCGAGTTAAGTGGTCAACCTAGTGATCGGATCACTAGGATGCTTGATGAGTATGATTATACTCCGTGTATATTGCTTGCCGGATCTTCTGATGAAATTGCTATTCATCTTGCGGAAAGCATGACGCGCGAGTTTGTTATATATTTAACTGAGGGTGTCGATAATACAATTATTAAACTCTGTAACACAGCAGAATTTACTATTATAAATCCTAAAATATCCCCAACACTGCTCACAAAGTTTTCTAAAGTAGCATTCATCGATGATAACTTTAAAAAGAAACCGAGAAACGCGGATTATGGTTCAGAGTCTGCATTTTCACATTGGCACGTAACATTTCGCGATACACCAAACGCCGTGGGGTTTGGTGATTATACGATTATGGGGACTGATTTTTCCGAGAGTGGTGGTCCTGCATATGTAGTTACAATACATTTGTCTTATATCAATAAAGAACAATATGATGAAATGTATGTAAAGCATTATTCATCATATGATGATAACACTCCCACCAACCCTGGTGGTAAGTTCATCGATGCACTTAGTTCAGCTGTTAAAGATATAATTAAGCATCCCTCTATATTCTATGAAACTCTAGCCACTAGAGAATTTATAAGTCTCTATGAAAATCGTCATTACCCAGGTTTAGGTCAGATTAAAAAACTATCTATTATGCACCATATAGAAACATTGTGTGATTATTTGGAAGGATGATTAAAAATGTCCAAATGTTGCATAAATTGTTTCAATGATAGTGCGCTAATAGAGAAAATACAGCGGATGGGGAAAATATCTCGCTGTTCATTTTGCTCAAGCAAAGATGTATTGTGCGTTGAGCCGTCCATCTTAAGTGATGTGTCTGACGGTATTGAATTTTGCATTGATGAAGATATTCATGGTAAGGCGTTGCACGAAATCCTTACCCATGATCTAAATATATTAAGCTCCACCGTCAATAAGCCTGCCGAGCTTGTAAAAGAATTAGCTTTGGGGGTTGATGACTCAAAAAAATGGAAGGTTAAATATAGCCCTCAAAAAAATTCATTGTTATGGTTGGAATTCAAAAAAGAGTTGATCCATAAAAATCGTTTTTTCCCCACGGGAAATATCTACGGAAAAATGTTTTCCTCGTTTCAGAATGAGACAAATAGCATTGAAAAGAACACATTTATTCAGTTGATTGATGAGTTATGTGAGGTCAGGGAGCAGACGGATTGTTTTTATCGAGCTAGGATTTCGGACTCTGCATTGTTAAAAGAGCATATGGGTTCACCTCCGCCAGAAAAAGCATCTGCTGGACGTGCAAATCCGGCTGGTATTGTATATCTATATGTGGCTGAAAATGAAGACACTTGTATTAGAGAAGTTCGCCCAAGCATTGGGTCAACCGTTTACATTTCTACCTGTGTTGCAAAAAGAAGCTTAAAGCTAATTAATTTGACAAATCCCAAAAAACGAATTTCTTTACTGAAATATGCGGGGGATGAAATGGAACTTATAATTAACCACTTAGCTTTGATTGAGTTGTTTTCAAAAGAATTAGCTCAGCCAGTAATCCCTGAAAGGGCAACGTTAGATTATATACCAACACAATTCCTTTGTGAGTTCATTAAAAGTATCAGCGACTACGATGGAATTACCTTTACAAGCTCTTTTGGCACAGGAGAAAATATAGTTCTTTTCTATCCTGATACAGTGAAAATAAATAATCCAATTACTAAAAATGTCACGTCTGTATCAGTGTGTGCAGAATGAGCTTCTAAAAATATAGCTCAGCTCTGTCAGTTCTTACTAGAGATACAAAAACCAACCCGGCCTAAGCCGGGTTGGTCACATCAAAAGGCGGGAAAAATCAGAGCGCTTCCAGCCTGGCATAGGCCGTCACCAGCCACTTGGCACCGACGTCGTCGAACTGGATCTGCACCCGGCTCTGCTGGCCGACCCCTTCGAAGTTCAAGACGATCCCTTCCCCGAATTTCGGGTGCAGCACGCGCTGGCCGAGCTTGATGCCGCTGGCGTCGAAGCTCTGCTGCACCTCGTTCTGGCTAAAGCGCCCATATTGCGTGGGTCTGCTCACCTGGGTGCGCAGCCGGATCTCTTCCAGGCACTCGGCGGGCATCTCGCGGATGAAGCGGCTCGGCTTGTGGAACATCTCGCGGCCGTAGATGCGGCGGCTCTCCGCATAACAGATGTAGAGCTTCTCCATGGCGCGGGTCATGCCGACGTAACAGAGGCGGCGCTCCTCCTCGAGACGGCCCGACTCCTCGGTGGATTGCTGGCTGGGGAACATGCCCTCCTCCACCCCCACCAGCAGCACCAGCGGGAACTCCAAGCCCTTGGCGCTGTGCAGGGTCATCAGTTGCACCGCGTCGGCGTATTCGTCCGCCTGATTTTCGCCGGACTCCAGCGCCGCGTGGGCGAGGAAGGCGGAGAGATCGCTCATGTCTTCCAGCTCGTCCGGACGCTGGTACTGACGGCAGGCGGTCACCAGCTCGTCCAGGTTCTCCACCCGCGCCTGGGACTTCTCCCCCTTCTCCGCCAGATACATGGCCTTGAGGCCGGAATTTTGGATGGTGATGTCCGCCTGCTGGTGCAGGGGCAGCAGGGAGACCTGCTCCTCCAGCGCGTCGATGAGATCCACGAAGCCGCGCACCGCGTTGCCGGCGCGGCCGGTCAGTACCTTGTCGTTGAGCAAGGTCTTGGCGGACTGCCACAGGTTCTGGCCCTGATCCCGGGCGTTGCCCCGCAGGATCTCCAGGGTGCGATCGCCGATGCCACGGGTCGGGGTGTTGACGACCCGCTCGAAGCTGGCGTCGTCGCCGCGGTTGTTGATGAGGCGCAGGTAGGCCATCGCATCCTTGATCTCCTGACGCTCGAAGAAGCGCAGGCCGCCGTAGATGCGGTACGGCATGGCGTCCTGCATCAGCGCCTCTTCCAGCACCCGGGACTGGGCGTTGGAGCGATAGAGGATGGCGCAGTCGGTGAGCAGGCCGCCCTTCTCCTTCCAGTCCTTGAGGCGACCGACCACGAAGCGGGCCTCGTCCACCTCGTTGAAGGCGGCGTACAGGGAAATCGGCTCGCCCTCGGCCCCTTCGGTCCACAGCTCCTTGCCGAGCCGCTCCGCGTTGTTGGCGATGACGCTGTTGGCCGCTTTCAGGATATTGGCGGTGGAGCGGTAGTTCTGCTCGAGGCGGATGGTCTCGGCGCCCTGATAGTCGGTCAGGAAGCGCTGGATGTTCTCTATCTTGGCGCCGCGCCAGCCGTAGATGGACTGATCGTCGTCGCCAACAATCATCACCCGGCCGCTGTCGCCCGCCAGCATCCGCAGCCAGGCGTACTGGATGCCGTTGGTGTCCTGGAACTCGTCCACCAATATGTTCTGGAAGCGATCCCGATAGTGCTCGAGGATGTGCGGCCGGTTCAGCCACAGCTCGTGAGCGCGCAGCAGGAGTTCTGCAAAATCCACCAGCCCTGAGCGATCGCAGGTCTCCTGATAGGTCTTGTAGATCTGCTGGTAGGTGCGGGTGACGGGGTCGCCGTAGAGATCGATGTCGCCGGGGCGCAGCCCCTCGTCCTTCTTGCCGTTGATGTAGCCCATCACGGCGCGGGGGGCCCAGTGCTTCTCGTCCAGGTTCAGCGCCTTGAGCACCCGGCGGATGAGGCGGTACTGATCGTCGGAGTCGAGGATCTGGAAGTCCTGGGGCAGGCCCGCATCCAGATGGTGGGCCCGCAACAGGCGGTGGGCGATGCCGTGGAAGGTGCCGATCCACATGCCGCGCACGCCGTCGCCTATCACCTTCTCGACCCGGCCGCGCATCTCGGCGGCGGCCTTGTTGGTGAAGGTCACGGCGATGATGGAGAAGGGTGAACAGCGTTCCACCTGCATCAGCCAGGCGATGCGGTGCACCAGTACCCGGGTCTTGCCCGAGCCGGCGCCCGCCAGCACCAGCAGGTTGCAACGGGGGGCCGCCACCGCGTCTCTTTGCTTGTCGTTGAGCCCGTCGAGCAGGGTTGAAACGTCCATCACCACTCCTGTTTATTTATACAGGCGGCGATTATACGGCCTGAGCGGCCAGAGACCAAATCCGCGTGACATAGGGTCGTGGCCGTTCGCAGCAGGAGAAGATGCTGTTTCCATGCCACAAAATAGCGTCAATGGAAGCCGCCTTTTTCATCAAGAAACGAAAACGCTTGCGCATAACTCGATGAATACAAACAAAAATGTCATTTGAACCCTATTAATCGCAGCATTTAGTTCTAAAAACAAGGTTAAAAACAAACACTTATAAAGCAATTTGCTTATATTTCAAACCGTTAACGCAAACGTTTTTCCTTTATGATCTCCTTGACCCACAAGTTGGCTCACTTACAGTTAGCCAGCGTGCTTTATAGCCTGCTGCTACGGCGGGTTGTGGACCCTCAACATAACAATCAAGGATACGATCGTGACTAAAGTGCTCAAGCTGGCCACCGTGGCCGCCCTCACCCTCGCTGCCCTGTCTGCCCAGGCGGCCTCCGAGCCCGCCGTCATCTATGACACTGCCGGCAAATTCGACAAGTCCTTCAACGAAGCCGTGTTCCGCAACGGCGTCGAAGTCTACAACAAGGACAAAGGCGTCAAGGTCAAGGAGTTCGAACCCCAGAACGAAGCCCAGCGTGAGCAGGGCCTGCGTCGTCTGGCCAGCCGTGGCAACGGTCCCATCGTCGCCGTCGGCTTCAACATGGGCTCAGCAGTAGAGAAGGTCGCCACCGAGTTCCCGAAAACCCAGTTCACCATCATCGACATGGTGGTCGACAAGCCGAACGTCCAGTCCCTCATCTTCAAGGAGCATGAAGGTTCCTTCCTGGTGGGCGCCCTGGCGGCCATCGCCTCCAAGACCGGCAAGGTCGGCTTCGTGGGCGGCATGGATATCCCGCTGATCCGCAAATTCCAGTGTGGCTACGAGCAGGGCGCCAAGTACATCAATCCGAAGATCGACGTCTACCAGAACATGACCGGCTCCACCCCGGCGGCCTTTGCTGACCCGGCCAAGGGTGCAGAGCTGGCCAAGTCCCAGTTCGCCAAGGGCGCCGACGTGGTCTATGCCGCCGCCGGCGGTACCGGCATCGGTGTCTATCAGGCCGCCAAGGACGAAGGCAAGCTGGCCATCGGCGTGGATTCCAACCAGAACCACCTGCAGCCGGGCACCATGCTGACCTCCATGGTCAAGTCCGTCGGCCTGGCCGCTTACAAGAGCTGGGATGACGCCGCCAAGGGCGAGTGGAAGCCTGGCATCCAGTCCCTGGGTCTGGCGGAAGGCGGTGTGGATTGGGCACTGGACGAGAACAATGCCAAGCTGATCACACCGGAGATGAAGGCCAAGGTCGACGCCATCAAGGCCGACATCATCGCCGGCAAGATCAAGGTGCACGACTACATGAGCGACAACTCCTGTAAGTACTGAGTCTCTGCTACGACTCTCAACCTATGATGACCGGCCCGCACGGGCCGGTTTTTAGTCTCTACTTCATGACCCGCAAGGACTGCATCATGGACCAGACAGATCGCTATGCCATCGAATTAAGAGGTATCGATAAGCGCTTTGGCGAAGTTTACGCCAACAAGCAGATCGACCTTCAGGTTCGTAAAGGCAGCATTCACGGCATCGTCGGCGAAAATGGCGCCGGCAAGTCGACCCTGATGAGCATCATCTACGGTTTCTACCACGCCGATAAGGGCGAGATGCTGATCGACGGTAAACCCTTCAAACCCCATGGCTCACAAGACGCGATCACCGCGGGCGTGGGCATGGTGCACCAGCATTTTATGCTGGTTAACAATTTCACAGTGTTAGAAAACGTGATCCTCGGCGCGGAAAACGGCTGGCACCTGGGCAAGAGCCTGGCGGCGGCCGAGAAACTGCTCGGCGAGCTGGCCCGGGACTATGGTCTCGAGGTGCCGCTGCACGAGAAGGTCGAGGATCTGCCGGTGGGCCTGCAACAGCGGGTCGAGATCCTCAAGGCGCTCTATCGCGGCGCCCGCATCCTGATCCTGGACGAGCCGACCGGGGTACTGACCCCGCAAGAGGCGGATCACCTGTTCGAGGTGCTGAAAAAGCTGCGGGATCAGGGGGCGACCATCATCCTCATCACCCACAAGCTGCGGGAGATCCTGGCCATCACGGATCAGGTCTCCATCATGCGCCGGGGGGAGATGGTGGCCCACGTCGCCACCAAGGATACCGATAAAGAACAGCTCGCCGAGCTGATGGTGGGCCGCAAGGTGCGCCTCAAGGTCGACAAGGGCGCCGCCCAGCCGGGCGAGGCCAAGCTCAAGGTCGAGGGGCTCAGCTACTTCGATGACGCCAAGGTGGAGCGGGTCAAATCCGTCAGCTTCGAGGTACGCGCCGGGGAAGTGGTCGGCATCGCCGGCGTCTCCGGCAACGGCCAGTCCGAGCTGCTCAGCCTGCTCGGCGGCATCCTCAAGCCGAGCAAGGGCAGCTTCACCATCAAGGGCAGCAGCGCCGTGCATCAGGTGAACCATGACCAGCCCGCCAACCCCGAGATGGTGCGCAACTTCGGTCTCGGCCACATCCCGGAAGACAGGCACAAGATGGGGCTCATCAATCGCTTCGAGGCGAAAGAGGCCTTCATCCTCGGCTATCACAGGCGTGCCCAGTACAACAAAGGGATGCTGCAGGACAAGGCGGCGATCCTGAAGGACTGCCAGGAGAAGATGGACAAGTGGGACGTGCGCCCGCCCCATCCCGAGCACAAGACCGCTAACTTCTCCGGCGGCAACCAGCAGAAACTGGTGATCGCCCGGGAAGTGGAGCAGGACCCGGATGTGCTGCTGGTCGGCCAGCCGACCCGTGGGGTCGACATCGGCGCCATCGAGTACATCCACCAGCAGATCATCGCCATGCGCGACAAGGGCAAGGCGGTGTTGCTGGTCTCCGTGGAGCTGGACGAGATCATGAGTCTGTCTGACCGCATCCTGGTCATTGCCGATGGTCGCATCGTCGGTGAACTGGATGGCGCCAAGGCGGATGAGCGCACCATAGGGCTGATGATGGCGAATATCGTTCCCGACGAGGTGGCGGCAAGCCAACCCGAAGGAGCCACCTCATGAGACTCGTACCATCCTGCGAAACAATGGCCTTGATGATGGTCAACGCACCCGTTCCCGCCAAGATCCCCGACGCGATTGCCAAGGAGGCTCGCCCATGAGCCAAGCCCGTATCCCTGCCTGGATCTCCGTGGGCGTGCTGCCCGCGATCAATATCCTGCTGGCCTTCCTGGTGTCGGCCATTCTGTTCTATTACCTCGACATCAACCCGATCGATGCCGCCGAGATCATGTGGTACGGCGCCTTCGGCACCGGCGAGGGCATAGGTTTCACCCTCTACTACGCCACCGGTTTCATCTTCACCGGTCTGGCGGTGGCGGTGGCCTTCCACGCCGGCCTGTTCAACATCGGCGGTGAGGGGCAGGCCTACATCGGCGGCCTCGGCGTCGGCCTGGTCTGTCTGCTGCTCGGCGATGTGCTGCCGTTCGCCCTGCTGCTGCCGCTGGCCATCATCGCCGGCGGTCTGTTTGGCGCGGCCTGGGCCTTCATCCCGGCCTGGCTGCAAGCCAAGCGGGGCAGCCACATCGTCATCACCACCATCATGTTCAACTTCATCGCCGCCTCCCTGATGGCCTACCTGCTGGTCGATGTCTTCAAGCCGCCAGGATCCATGGCCACCGAGAGCAAGGTGTTCGCCGTGGCGAGCTGGCTGCCGAAGATGAGCGAGCTGGCGGCCGGTTTCGGCCTGGAGATGCCGAGCAGCCCGCTCAACATCAGCTTCTTCTGGGCGCTGATCTGCGCGCTGCTGGTGTGGGTCTTCATCTGGCATACCCGCTGGGGTTACGAGATCCGCTCGGTGGGTGCCAGCCAGAGCGCCTCCGCCTATGCGGGCATCTCCTATCCCAAGGTGGTGATCCTGGCCATGGTAATCTCCGGCATGCTGGCGGGCTTCTTCGCCCTCAACGTGCTGCAGGGTGAGCTGCACCAGATCAAGCTGAACTTCGTGGAAGGCTTCGGCTTCACCGGCATCGCGGTGGCCCTGATGGGGCGCAACCACCCGGTCGGCGTCATCATCGCCAGCCTGCTGTTCGGCTTCCTCTATCAAGGTGGCGCCGAGCTCAGCTTCGAGTTCGGGGTGGATCGCAACATCGTCGTGGTGCTGCAGGGTCTGGTGATCCTGTTCTGTGGCGCGCTGGAGCACATGCTGCGTCCGCGCATCGAGCAGTGCTATCTGGCCTTTGCCAACCGTTCAGCCGCGCAAGTCAAAGGAGCCTGATCATGTTCGAAACCCTGATCTTGATGCTGGATGCCACTATCCGCACCGCGCCGCCGCTGATCCTGGCGGCCATGGCCGGGATGTTCTGTGAGCGCTCCGGGGTGGTCAACATCGCCCTGGAAGGCAAGCTGCTGGCGGCGGCCTTCGCCAGTGCGGCGGCGGCGGCCGTCACCGGCTCGGCCTGGATTGGGCTGGGTGCCGGGGTAGGCGTCTCCATCCTGTTCGCCCTGCTGCATGGCTTTGCCACCATCACCCACCGGGGTGATCAGGTGGTGAGCGGCATGGCCATCAACATACTGGCCGCCGGCCTGACCGTCACCCTCGGCCGTTACTGGTTCGATCAGGGCGGCCAGACCCCGGCGCTGTCCGGTGCCGCCCGCTTCGCCCCCATCGACCTGCCCTATGCCAAGGAGCTGTATGACGTGCCGGTTATCGGCCAGCTCTACAGCGAGCTGCTGAGCGGTCACTCCCTGCTGGAGTACGTGGCCTTCGCCGCCGTGCCGCTCGCCTGGTGGGTGCTGTTCCGCACCCGCTTCGGGCTGCGTCTGCGCGCCGTGGGCGAGGCGCCGGCTGCGGTCGATACCGCGGGCATCTCCGTGGTACGCATGCGCTACACCGCCCTCATCATCGGCGGCCTGCTTGCCGGTATCGGTGGCACCTACCTCGCCGTGGCCCAGACCGCCCAGTTCATCCCGAACATGAGTGCGGGCAAGGGCTTCATGGCGCTGGCGGCGCTGGTGTTCGGCAAGTGGAAACCCTGGAGCGCCATGGCGGCCTGCCTGCTGTTCGGCTTCCTCGATGCGGTCGCCATCCGGCTGCAAGGGGTCAGCATCGGCGACTTCCCGATCCCGGTGCAGGCCATCGAGGCGCTGCCTTACATCCTGACGGTGTTCCTGCTGGCCGGTTTCATCGGCAAGGCGGTGGCCCCCAAGGCCCTCGGCACCCCCTACGTCAAGGAACGGGAATAATTTCCTGTCCGAGCAACCATGCAAAAGGCCCACGAGAGTGGGCCTTTTTTATGCGAGGTTCATCGCCCTCGGCCTCAGTGTATCTTGCCCATCTCGACGGCGAAGCTGGTCGCCAGCTGGGCAAACTTGAGGGCATGGGCGGCCGAGGGATCCGAGTTCTGCAAGGTGTCCTGGGCGGTGTGGATGTGGGGGTTGTAGTCGTTGAAGCGCGATTCGAACGGCATGGCGGCCGGGTAGCCCTGACTGTGCCAGGAGGCATGATCCGAGCAGCCGTAACCACAGCTGTCGTAGCCATAGCGGATCTGGGGCAGATAGGCGTCGAGCAGCTGGGCCAGATAGCCGGTCAGCCCCTTGTCGGTGTAGTCGGTCATGAAGACGATGTCTTCCGCCGATCCCTGGTAGTTGGTCATGTCCAGTTGCAACGCCGCCAGCACCTTGGTGTTGGCAACCTTGTAGCGGGTGGCTATGTCCTTGGAGCCGCGCAGCCCCACCTCTTCCGCCGCATAGCCGATGAACTGCAGAGTGCGTTCCGGCTGGCGACCCTGTTCGGCGATGACCCTCAGCACCTCGGTCAGGGTGGCGATGCCGGAGGCATCGTCGTCGGCGCCCGGCGCCAGAGTACGGCTGTTGGGGGCGGAACCCGCGGTGGAGTCGAGGTGGCCGCCGAGCACCACCACTTCGTCCGGGTAGCGACTGCCCTTGAGGGTCAGCACTACGGATTGCTGCGGGTAGCCGCTGTGCTTGACCCGGCTGACGCTGGCCCAAGGCAGGCCGCTACTCAGACTCTGCCACTGCGCAGCCACCCAGTCCGCCGACTGCACCCCTGTGGTGGAGGTGTAGTAGCGGTTGCGCCAACTGGCGAGCTGGCTGATGGTGCCGACTATGTTGCCCTGATCCAGATAGGGCAGCAGCCGATTGACGCTAGCCCCCTGGGTCAGTGGCGGGGCACTGAACAGGTTCTGGCTGATGGGCTGGGCCATGCTCTGCAGCGCATCGGCCAGGGTGCTGTGCACCACGTAGCCACCGCAGCGCTGATGACCTTCGTGCATCAGGTGGGAGAGGGTGCCGAGTTCGCTTGCCTCGAGGCAAGCTGGATGGGGGCGCCGCTGGCGCTGAACAAGGGAGCCAGCTTGGCCTTGACCTGTTTGAGTTCGACGCCGCTGTCGGCACCGACCGTGATCCAGACGGGGTCGGCGGCTTGTGCGGCGAAGGGCAACAGGGGGAGCAAGAGGGCGGTCAACAAGGGTTTCATATCGGGTCCTTCCAGATAGGGTTGCAGGCAACTGTGCCAAATGGGTGTCATAAGACGACTGGCCCAGTCTAGCCAAGGGTGGATTCGTGTGAATTTGTCCATCTGGTGCGGTCATCCCCCCGGACGGTGGGGGCCGCTGCAGGATCTGCTGTCTACTGTGCCGGTTCGAGGGGAGCGGGCGGAGCTTTGTGCTGGCGGGACGGTGCCACACAGCGAGCCTGCCGGAGAGGACGACGGCAGCCCAGGCTGGGGGGCTGACAAAGGGAGTCAAACTGTGCCATGTGCGGATAGCCTGGGGATGTTGAAGGGCTGGGGGTATCCATGGCATCGGCTGTAATGACCGACAACACGACTGGCCTTTCAACACGCAATTGGGACAGTGCCTTTTGATGGGGCTCGCGTCAGCCGATGGGCCGCACCAACGCGGGCTGATCGGGCGCCCCGAGCCGTTCGGCCAGATAGTCCACCAGCAGCCGCACCTTGGGGGAGAGGTGGCGGTTGTGGGGATAGAGGGCCCAGATCCCCTCCTCCGGCGCTCTCAGCTCCGGCAGCAGCTCGATAAGCTCGCCTTTGGCCAGATGGTCGCTCACGTAGTAATCCGGCAGCTGGATGATGCCGATCCCCTTCAATGCCGCATCCAGCAGGGCATGGCCGCTGTTGCACTGCAAGATGCCGCGCACCCGCACGCTGTGGGGACGACCGGCCAGATTGAAGTGCCACTCGTCACCATTGCCCACCAGACAGGTATGGCGGGAGAGCTCCGAGAGGCTGTTGGGCATGCCGTGGCGGGCGGTATAGGCGGGAGAGGCGCACACATAGGGCACCCGACTCGCCAGCCTGCGGGCCACCAGGGTCGAATCCTTGAGGTGACCGAGCCGGATGGCGAGATCGAACCCCTCGTGCACCAGATCCAGCAGCTGGTTGGTGAGGTTGAGGGTCACCTCCAGCTGGGGGAAGCGCACCATGAAGTCGTTCACCAAGGGGGCGATGCGGCTCTCGCCGTAGGAGACCGGGGCCGTGATGCGCAGCAGCCCTTGCGGCTCGGCCTGGTGCTGACCGAGGGCCAGCTCCGCTTCGTAGAGGTTGTCCAGCAGCTGGCGGCAGTGGCGATAGTAGATCTCGCCGAGCTCAGTGAGCCGCACCTGGCGGGTGGTACGCAGCAACAGCTTGGCCTGCAGCCGGTCTTCCAGCTGCGCTACCTGGCGGCTGACCTGAGCCACCGACACTCCCAGCTTGCGCGCCGCCGGGGTGAATCCCCCCTGCTCTGCCACGCTGACGAACTCACAGATCCCTTCCCAGCCGAACATTATTACCTATCTGTAAAAGTGATTTGATATTTCGCCTTATTATCACCAAATCGGCGGGAAACTACACTGGATCTCCGAACCCATTTCCGTTCAATCATTCAACAAGAGGATGTCATCCATGGCACAGGTTCAAAGCATCAAGTGTAAGGCCGCCATCGCCTGGGGCCCGGGCCAGCCCCTCTCCATCGAGGAGGTGGAGGTCATGCCACCCCAGGCTGGCGAGGTCCGTGTACGGATCGTCGCCACCGGTGTCTGCCACACCGATGCCTTCACCCTGTCCGGTGAAGATCCGGAAGGGGTCTTCCCCTGCATCCTGGGCCACGAGGGTGGCGGCATCGTCGAATCCATCGGCGAAGGGGTCACCAGCGTCAAGGTCGGCGATCACGTGATCCCCCTCTATACCCCGGAGTGCCGCGAGTGCAAGTTCTGCAAGTCCGGCAAGACCAACCTGTGCCAGAAGATCCGCGCCACCCAGGGCAAGGGGCTGATGCCGGACGGCACCACCCGCTTCTCCAAGGACGGTCAGCCCATCTATCACTACATGGGCACCTCCACCTTCAGCGAATACACGGTGCTGCCGGAGATCTCCATCGCCAAGGTCGACCCGGCCGCCCCGCTGGAAGAGGTCTGCCTGCTGGGTTGCGGCGTCACCACCGGCATCGGCGCCGTGATGAACACCGCCAAGGTGAAAGAGGGTGAGAGCGTCGCCATCTTCGGGCTCGGCGGCATCGGTCTCTCCGCCATCATTGGCGCACGCCTGGCCAAGGCCGGCCGCATCATCGCCATCGACATCAACGAGAGCAAGTTCGAACTGGCCCGCAAGCTCGGCGCCACCGACTGCATCAACCCGAACGATTTCGACAAGCCCATCCAGGAGGTGATCGTCGAGATGACCGACGGCGGCGTCGACTTCTCCTTCGAGTGCATCGGCAACGTCAAGGTGATGCGCGCGGCGCTCGAGTGCTGCCACAAGGGCTGGGGCGAGTCGGTCATCATCGGAGTGGCCGGCGCCGGTCAGGAGATCAGTACCCGTCCGTTCCAGCTGGTCACCGGCCGGGTCTGGCGCGGCAGCGCCTTCGGCGGGGTGCGCGGTCGCAGCGAGCTGCCGAGCTATGTGCAGCGCTACATGCAGGGCGAGTTCCGTCTCGATGACTTCATCACCCACACCATGGGCCTCGAGCAGATCAACGAGGCGTTCGAGCTGATGCACGAAGGCAAGAGCATCCGCAGCGTCATCCACTACTGATACCATGAGGGCCCCGCCCGCAGGCGGGGCCCGGGAGTTTGTCGATGAATCTGGACATCATCAGCAGCAACAAGAGCTTCGGTGGTTGGCACAAGCAGTATCGCCACGCTTCCACCGCGCTCGGGTGCGAGATGCGCTTCGCCATCTACCTGCCCCCCCAGGCCCTCACCGGCCAGAAAGTGCCCGTGCTCTACTGGCTATCCGGCCTCACCTGCACCGATGAAAACTTCATGCAAAAAGCCGGGGCCCAGCGCATCGCCGCCGAACTCGGCATCGCCCTGGTGGCGCCCGACACCAGCCCGCGCGGGGAAGGGGTGGCGGATGACCCCGGTTACGATCTCGGCATGGGGGCGGGGTTCTACGTCAACGCGACCCAGAGCCCCTGGCGGGATCACTACCAGATGTATGACTACGTCACCCGGGAGCTGCCCGAGCTCATCGAGACCCATTTCCCGGTTTCGACCCGGCGCGCCATCAGCGGTCACTCCATGGGGGGCCACGGGGCGCTGATCGCCGCCCTGCGCGAACCCGGGCGCTACCACTCCGTCTCCGCCTTCAGCCCCATCAGCCACCCGAGCCGCTGCCCCTGGGGTCAGAAGGCGCTGGGGGCCTACCTCGGCAATAACCCCCTGCTGTGGCAGGAGTGGGATGCCTGCCAGCTGTTGCGCCATCACGACAGCCCGCCCCTGCCGACCCTGGTGGACGTGGGGCTGGACGATCCCTTCCTCGCCGAGCAGCTCGGCATCGATACCCTGGCCGAGGTCGCCGCGGCCAAGTCCTGGCCGCTGGAGCTCAATCGCCACCCCGGTTACGATCACAGCTACTACTTCGTGGCGAGCTTCATCGAGGCGCACCTGCGCTTCCACGCGCGTCATCTCGGCGACTAACCCATGACCGCTCCGGCCCCATCTTGGTCGGAGCGGCACCTATCGCGGGATCGCCGCAACCGGTGGCGACCCGCCTCACCCAAGGAACGGGAGACAAGGATGCATCTCTTGACCAGCCTGCAGGCCATGCCGGATCGGTTCGAACAACTGCTGGCCCAGGTGCCTGCCGACTATCTGAACTGGGAGCCCGCCAACTGGGCCGGCATCCCCTCCGAGCGCTTCAGCGCCCAGGGTCACCTCTGCCACCTGCTGGACATAGAGGTGCTGGGGTATCAGGTCCGCTTTCAGCGCACGCTGTCGGAGAGCCTGCCGGAGCTCGCCTCCCTCGATGGCTACCAGCTGGCGCTGGACAACGACTATCGCCAGCAGGATCCCGCCACTCAACTGGCCCGTTTTCGCGCCGCCCGCAGCGAGACGATCGCCTGGCTCAGGGAACAGCCGACCTCCGTCTGGGCGCGGCGAGCCCGCTATGGCAACTATGGGGAGGTTACGCTGGACGGTCTCGTGCGCCTGCTGGTGAGCCACGACCACCAGCACCTGGCCGGCATGCAATGGCTGCTGATGCGGCTGAACGCGGATCTGCGTCTCGCCCTGCCCCTCGCCTGAGACAAAACCTCGCGACAACAGAAAACAAAACAGGCCCAGCAGGGCCTGTTTGTTGATCAGGAGCGAACCGGATACTCAGCTTCCGACCCGGGAGATGGCCCCGGATCCGGCGATCTCGCTCTCCAGCCTGGGGTTGCCGAGATAGCTCACCGAACCGGAGCCGGCAATCCCCACCTTCAGCCGCTCGCTGGCATTCACAGTCACGTCGCCGCTGCCCGCGATATTGACCTCGACCGCCTCTCCCTTGAACTCAGCCCCCGACACGCCGCCGGCACCGGCAAGGTTCAGCTCCACTTCCCTGGCCGAGCCGGTTCCCAGATCCAGGCTGCCCGCCCCGGCGATGTTGCCCTCCAGCCGGTTCAGGGTCAGCTGGCTGGCAACGATGTCCCCCAGCCCCGCCACCGACAGCACCAGCGCATCCCCCGAAAAACCGCTCAGATCGCCGCGCGCCAGACCCGCCAGCGCCAGCTCTTCCACCTTGGGCAGGGTGATGGTGATGTCGATGGGGTCGAACTGCTCAAACCGATAGCCATCCTTGACCTTCAGCTCCAGCTTGTCGTCTCGCTCGGTCAACGCCAGATAAGGCAGCAGATTCTCCTGTCCCCGGATCACTATGCTTCTCGCTTCCCCCATCACCAGGTGAATGTTGGCGGGCACCCCGGCCAGCACCCGGGTCACCGGCTCGCCCAGCGGGCGGTGCTGCTCGATGACGGGACCATCACCCTGCACCAGGGTCTCATCCAGCTTGCTGCAGCCACCGAGCCCAAGGGCCAGCATCACTCCCAGCATCCATTTCATGTCTCTCTCCTTGTTGATGGCCCGCTCGGCCTGTTTGTACTCATCCGGGAATCAAGATGGCAATCCGCATGCCATAAACTCAATCGCATGATTTTTATCGGTTTTACTGCTTTTATTGCCTCTGTCATCAGGTTGTAAGGCGACATTCTGACTATATAGTGGTGAAACTGACCATGCCCAAATGGGAATGCTTCTGCCCGGCGGGCGACCGCCATCACGACGAGCGTTGACAGTTTTTTGTTGTCGCGCCGGTCTGTTGAGCCAATAGTGATACTTCGTGCATCTGCTGCACCCGTCCGTCTTCACTGCCCACAAGGAGTCAGAGCGTGACCCAAGCCCATCATCCCTTCGCCGCACTCGGCGGACTGCCCGCCCCGACCCGCACTCCGCTGCTGGACGGCGAGGATCCCGAGCAGAAGCGCCGCGAGCTGCTCGCCTACTTCTGCCAGACCTTCGATCTCTACGACGCCCTGTTCGACTGCCTGGCGGACGAGCGCGCCTGGTTCAACAAGGCGATCTCCCTGCGCCATCCCCTCATCTTCTACTACGGCCACACCGCCGCCTTCTTCGTCAACAAGCTGCTGGCGGCCCGCCTCATCGAGGCGCGCCTCGATCCCCGCATCGAGGCCATGGTCGCCATCGGCGTGGACGAGATGAGCTGGGACGATCTGGACGAGACCCACTACGACTGGCCCGCTATCGCCGAGCTGCGCGACTACCGCAGCCGGGTGCGCACCCTGGTGGTGGACTTCATCGAGCGCATGCCGATCACCCTGCCCATCGACTGGCAGAGCCCGGCCTGGGTCATCCTGATGGGGATAGAGCACGAGCGCATCCACCTCGAGACCTCCAGCGTGCTGATCCGCCAGCTGCCTCTGGCGTGGGTGCGACCCCAGCGTCACTGGCCCGCCTGCGAGGTGCGCTGCTACCAGCCAGATGCCGTGCCCGCCAACGATCTGCTGCCGGTGGCGGGTGGCCGGGTGCGTCTTGGCAAGCAGGACGCCACCTACGGCTGGGACAACGAATACGGCGAGCGCCACATCGAGCTGGCCCCCTTCCAGGCGAGCCGCATGCTGGTGAGCAACGCCGAGTACCTGGCCTTCGTGCAGGCCGGCGGCTACCGGCAGCAAGCCTGGTGGGACGACGAGGGGTGGGGCTGGCGCCAGTTTGCCGGGGCGCGGATGCCGAGTTTCTGGGTCGGCAACCCAGAGGATCCCGATCAGTCGCAACTGCGGCTGATGACGGAGCAGGTCGACATGCCCTGGGACTGGCCCGCCGAGGTGAATCAGCTGGAGGCCGCCGCCTTCTGCCGCTGGAAGTCGGCGCAGACCGGGCTCTCCATCCAGTTGCCGAGCGAGGCCGAATGGCTGCTGCTGCGGGAACAGCTGGCAGGGGATCAACCGGACTGGATGGAGGCCCCCGGCAACATCAACCTGGCCCGCTTCGCCTCCCCCTGCCCGGTCAACGCCTGCCCCCAGGCCGGTTTCTTCGATCTGGTGGGCAACGTCTGGCAGTGGACCAGCACCGCCATCGACGGCTTCGAGGGCTTCAAGGTGCATCCCCTCTACGATGATTTCTCCACCCCCACCTTCGACGGCAAGCACAGCCTCATCAAGGGGGGCAGCTGGGCAAGCACCGGCAACGAGGCGCTCAAATCCTCCCGCTATGCCTTCCGTCGCCACTTCTTCCAGCATGCGGGCTTCCGCTATCTGGTCTCCCGTTATCAGGAACCCGTTACCGTGAATCCTTATGAAACCGACACGCTCGTCGCCCAGTATCTCGACTTCCAGTACGGTCCGACCCACTTCGGAGTTCCGAACTACGCCAAGACGCTCGCGGATCTTGCTGGCGAGCTGTGCGGCCATCACCAGCGGGCGCTGGATATCGGCTGCGCCACCGGCCGCGCCAGTTTCGAGCTGGCCCGCCACTTCCAGCACGTAGACGCCGTGGACTACTCGGCCCGCTTCATCGACGTAGCCCTGGCCCTGGCGGCTCAGGACAGCTTCCGCTACGCCATGCCGGTGGAGGGAGATCTGGTGGAGTATTGCGAGGCCAGGCTGTCGAGCCAGGATCTCGGCCCCGCGCAGGCGGCGCGTATCCACTTCAGCCAGGGGGATGCCTGCAACCTCAAGCCCAAGTACGCGGACTACGATCTGGTGCTCGCCTCCAACCTCATCGACCGGCTGCGCGAACCCGCCCGCTTCCTCCGCGACATCGCCCCGCGCCTGCGCAGCGGCGGCCTGCTGGTGCTCACCAGCCCCTACACCTGGCTGACGGACTACACCCCCAAGGCGAACTGGCTCGGCGGCATCCGCGAAAACGGCGAGGCGCTCTCCACCTATCAGGCACTGCAGCGGCTGCTGGCGGCGGAGTTCGAGGAGCATATGCCAGCGCGGGACGTCCCCTTCGTCATCCGCGAGACCGCCCGCAAGTACCAGCACACCCTGGCCCAGCTCACGGTCTGGCGCAAACGCTGAGGCGAATGCCACAAAGCAGAGAGGGAGGCTCAGGCCTCCCTCTCTTTTATCCGCGAGTCACGCTCCTCGCGCAGGGCCGTGCGGGCCCTCACCCCTCCTGGGTGGCAAGTCCGGCGTTTCGCTCACGGTAGCGGCGTGCCAGCACGGCGCACACCATCAGCTGGATCTGGTGGAAGATCATCAGCGGCAGCACCATGACCCCGACGCTGGCGGCGGGGAACATGACGTTCGCCATGGGTACGCCGTTGGCGAGGCTCTTCTTGGAGCCGCAGAAGACGATGGTGATCTCGTCCGCCTTGTCGAAGCCGAGTCGGCGGCTGATCCAGACGTTCCAGCCCAGCACCAGCGCCAGCAGCACGCAGCTCAGCACCACTATGCTGGCCAGGTCATACCAACCCACCTGGTGCCAGATCCCCTGCACCACCGCCTCGCTGAAGGCCACATAGACCACCAGCAGGATGGAGCTCTGATCCAGCTTGCCGATGAGGGGGCGATGGGCGTCGACCCAGCGGCCGATCAGCGGCCGGGAGAGATGCCCCACCACGAAGGGCAGCATCAACTGCACCAGGATGGACTGGATGGAGTGCCAGGTATCGATGCCCTCCCCCTGTACCTGGATCATCATGCCCACCAGCACCGGGGAGAGGAAGATGCCGAGAATACTGGAGGCCGAGGCGCTGCACACCGCCGCCGACACATTGCCGCCGGCCAGCGAGGTGAAGGCGATGGCCGACTGCACGGTGGCGGGCAGGGCGCAGAGATAAAGGAAGCCGAGGTAGATGGCCGGGCTCAGCCACTGGGGCACGAAGGGGGTGAGCAAGAGCCCGAGCAGCGGGAACAGCACGAAGGTGCTGAGCATCACCACCAGGTGCAGCCGCCAGTGGCCGAGCCCCGCCAGCAGATTCTGGCGCGACAGCTTGGCGCCGTGCATGAAGAACAGCAGGGCCACCGCCAGCTTGGTGAGCCAGCCGAACCAGACGGCGACCTCTCCCTCACAGGGGAAGAGGGAAGCCAGGGCCACCACCAGCAACAAGACACAGGTAAAAGGATCCAGACGCACGGAGAGTCTCCATCGAAGGCGCATCCCGCCTGGCCGAGGGTTCGGACACGGGACGACAGGAAAGACAACAGGAGCTGTTTGACAGCTCCCGTTGCAACGAGGCTCCAGCTTACCCCGAGAATCCGATGGTGCAAAGTTGAGCGATGCGCCCACGTGTTTAATAAAATTAAACGCTTTCACATCATCAGCATGTGAAATTGAACAACCAGCACGTCCAGCGGGGTGAAAAAGCATAAAAAACGGGTGGCCCGGGCCACCCGTTTTACAACGTGCCGCGATGTCGTCAGCTCTGTTTGGCCAGCGTGCTCCCCTTGCCCGGCTGCTTGCCGCCCGCGGCCAGTTTGGCGGCCTGGCGCTTCTCGAAGCGGGAGATCCACCAGTAGGCGATGGCCGAGAACACCGCCGTCATGAAGACGTTGATGAAGAAGGCGCGCACCAGATCCACCCCGGCCGGGAAGGCGGAGGCGCTCATGCTGACCACGAAGATGAGGATCAGCACCGACACCACGGCCATGCCGAAGGAGCGCGAGCCCATGCGAAAGTCCCGCGGGGTGTCGTCGTGTTTCCAGCGGAACACGAAGTAGGCCACCATGATGAAGATCGGCGGCAGCATGGCGGTACCGGCGGTGAGGTTGATGGCGGTGTTCATCATCTGCTGCACCGACTCCGAGCCAAAACCGTTCACCACCAGCATCACGAACACGAAGACGAACTGCCACCAGGCGGCGCGCACCGGCACCCCGTGCTCGTTGAGCTCTGTGGTCTTCTCGCCATAGACCCCCTTGGGGATCTCGGAGAAGTGGATCTTCACCGGCGCTGCCGTCCACATCATCATGGAGCCGAACATGGCAATGAACAGCACCACGCCGACGAAGCGGCCCACCAGCGCCTCGGACACCTGGAAGTACTGGGCCATGCCGGTGAAGATCTCCACCATGCCGCCGGCGTAGGTGAGGCTCTCGCGGGGCACGAACACGTTCACCAGCAGGGAACCGAGCGCATACATGGCGCCGATGACGATACCGGCGGTGATGATCACCCGGATGAAGGACTTCTGACCGCCCTTGACGTCATTGAGGTAAGCCGCCGCCGTCTCGGCGCCCCCCGCCGCCTGGAAGATCCAGCACATGATGCCGAGCGTCGCCCAGTTGATGGTCGGCGTCATGGCTTCCAAGGTGATGGGCTGGGCCGGCACATGGTCGCCGCCGAGGGCCATCAGGGCCCCCAGCACATAGATAGCGAACAGGGCGAACACTCCGTAGGCCACCAGCTCCGCGATCTTGCCGAGCCAGCTTGCCCCCTTGGTGGAGATGTGGGTCGCTGCCGCGAACAGCACGATGGAGATGAGGGAGGTCACCATGGGGGAGAAGCTGTATTCGTACCCCAGCATGGCGTAGGAGGCGTAGGCGATGACGTTCGGCAGCAGGGAGACGAACCAGAACAGGTTCACGAACCAGTAGAGGAAGGAGCCGAGGTAGGCCATGCGGGTGCCGAGGGGCTTTTTAAGCCAGTCATACATGCCCGATTCCGACTGCCTGTTGGCGGAGACGAACTCGGAAATGATGAACACGAAGGGGATGAAGTAAACGAGGGTCGCCAGCAGGAAGATGGGGGCCGAGCTCAGCCCCAGCTCGATGTTGTTGTTGACGATATTGCGCACGTTGAACACGGCGGCAAAGGTCATCGACAGCAGGGCAAACTTGCCTATGGTGCCGCGTATTGAATCCGACATATTGTCCTCCAGTGGACTCGCGCTCCCTGCGGGTAACGCTGTGACTCTGTGATGTGTTCGGCAAGGGTCTGTCGGCCCCGCACTCTGCTCTCTTGTTATGATCGGGCCGCCTGGGCGGCCTCGTTGGTGAACCGGTGCAGCCGCGCCGCACCGGCTCACAATACCTTTCAGACGATGGGCGTGCCCGGCGCCATGGGCACCCGGGGTTGCAGCAGCACGCTCTGACTCTCGTCCGGCGTCTCGGCGCACAGCAACATGCACTCGGAGCGCTCGCCGCGCATCCTGGTGGGTTTGAGGTTGGTGAGCACCACCACCTGACTGCCCAACAGTTCCGCCTCGCTGTAGTGAGGCACCAGACTGGTGACCGTCTGCAGCGGCCGCTCGCCTCCCACGTCGATCTGGACGATGTAGAGCTTGTCGGCGCCAGGGTGGCGCACCACCTCCAGCACCTTGCCCACCTTCATCTCGACCCGTTTGAATTCGGCAAACTCGATCACCTCGCGCATTCCATTCTCCTCGCTCTCTGTTGTGCAACCGGTCACGGGTGGCCGCAGCCACCCGGTTTTATTCGGGGTAAAAAGGGACTCATGACGCCTGGACGGGAACCTGGGCGGCAGGCTGCGCCTCTATGGCGCGGGCCTCGGTACTGAGGGAGGCTTCGTATCGGTTGTATTTCCACCAGGCGAAGCCGAGGAAGATGACGATCCCGCTCACGTTGTAGAAGACGATGGTCATGATGTCGGCACCGGTCGGGAAGGTGGAGGCCAGGAAGCCCACCGAGAAGATGGCGATCAGTACCGAGACCACGGCGATGCCGGTGGTGCGCGAACCCATCCTGAACTCCCGTGGCAGGTGGTCGAGCTTCAGGCGCAGGTTCAGGTAGGCCAGCATGATGAACAGCGGGGGCAGCATGGAGGCGGCCGCCGTCATGTTGATCACGGTGTTCATCAGATCCTGGGCGGTGTTGGAGCCGAGCGTCGGGATCACCATCAGGGGCAGCACGATCAGGTACTGGATCCAGGCCGCCCGGGCGGGCACGCCGTGCTCGTTCAGCTCCACCGTCTTCTTGCCGAAGATGCCCGCCGGGATCTCGGAGAAGAAGATCTTCACCGGGGTGGCGGTCCACATCAGCAGGGAGCCGAACATGGCGGTGAAGGAGACCAGCCCCACGAAGCGGTTCATCAGGATCTCCGGCAGGCCGAAATGGGCCGCCAGCCCTTCGAACACCTGCACCGAGCCGCCGGTGAATTTCAGGGTGTCGCTGGGGGCAAACACGTTGATCAGCAGGGAGGCGACGGAGTAGAGCACGCCGATGAAGAGGCCGGCGACGATGATCACCTTGACGAAAGACTTGGATCCGCCCTTGACGTCATTGACGTAGACGGCGACGGATTCCGCGCCGCCGGCCGCCATAAAGATCCAGGTGGTGATCCCGAGGAAGGCCCAGCTGAAATCGGGGATCATGGCCTCCACCGTGATGGGATCCGCCGGCTGCACGCCACCCACCAGGGCCGCGCCCGCCAGCAGTATGTAGGAGAGGGTCAGCAGCAGCATCAGGGACGAGGTCACCGAGGTGATGGGGCCCAGCATCTTGGCGCCGTTGGTGGAGACATAGGTCGCGAAGGCGAACAGCACCATGCTCAAGGCCGTGGTGGCCAGCGGGGTGAGTATGTATTCGTAGCCGAGGAAGGCATAGGAGGCGTAGGCGATGACCCGCGGCAACAAGGAGGTGAAGAAGAACAGGTTCACGAACCAGTAGGTGTAGGCGGAGATGAAGGCCCAGCGCCCGCCGAGGGAACTCTTGACCCAGGCGTAGACCCCCGCCTCGGAGTTCTTATTCAGAGACACAAATTCCGCGATGATGAGGCAGAACGGGATGAAGTAAAAAATAGTGGCCAGGAAGAACATGGGGGCCGAGGCCAGGCCAATCTCGATATTGTTGTTGATGACGTTGTTGAAGCTGAATACGGCGGCAAAGGTGAGCGACAGCAATCCAAACTTGCCTATCGTGTTGCGTTTGGTATCAGACATTTCCATCTCCAGACCTGTATTTATTGTCGGCGCAAGGGCGGGGCATTGGCTGTAGGGTGAGCCCCACCCTTGCGGCTGTTGTCAGTACGAAAGCGGCGGCGGATTATTTGTTTTTGAAGTAGCCGCCTTCCACCGTGACCTTGATGATGAGCTTGCGCACCTCGCCATCCCCGACGAAACGGTAGGCCTCGTGGTTCTCGAAGATCACCAGCTGACCATTGCCGACCTGCTGGCGCCCTCGCACCTCGCCGGCCAGCCACTCGCGGTCCGTGGTGTCGTCGTAGGCCTGCTCGGTTTGCAGCTCCCGTTTCTCGGCCCACTCCACCGTCTCTTCCCCTTCCAGGTAGTAGTGGATGTCGAAGTAGCGGCGCTGCCCCTCGAACAATGAGGTGGCCGGGCTGGCCCCCTCCTGCAAGCGGTAGGTGAGGGAGTCACCGATGGAGTGGCAGATGCCGGGCTTGAGGTTCGGCAAATTGTCGATGGCCTCCACGCAGCGCCCCCACTTCTTGCCCTCCCGGTAGATGTTCTTGAACAGGGTCAGGTTATCCAGGGTGATCATGCGAGGTTCCTCCCGCCGTTGATGGTGAGGTCGAGCCCGGCCAATGCCGCCGGATTGAGGTTGCCACGGGCGATGGGCAGCAGGGTCAGGCCGAAGCGGAACGGTTCGAAACGCACCCGCCAGGAGTCCAGCACCTCGGAGCCCCAGGAGTTGGAACCCAGTCCCAGCACCTGGTGATCCAAATTCAGGGTGAGGTAACCGCAGGGCTCCAGCTCGTTGATGTGCTGAGCAGCGTGGATCTGCTCCCAGCTATGGGGCCAGACGCTCAGGTTGATGGGGGCATCCGGGCGCACGTAGAGCCCTTCGCCGTGACGGTTGGTCAGGGTCGCCCAGCGCACCTGCTGACGGTTGCCGTTGTCCTGCGGGAAGGGGTAGTGCTCCCACATCTCGGTGACCGTGCTCTGGAAGCGGTCGATCCAGTTGCTCTGGCGGCTGTCCTGATAGTTCTCCCCCGGACCCATGCCGAAGTAGTGCACCCGATCCAGATCCTGGCGGATACCCAGCTCGAAACCGACCTTGGGGATGATGTCGTCATAGCCGCCATAGGGCTGGCCGCACAGCTGGACGTGTAACTGGCCGTTCGGGCTCAGGGTGTAGACGTAGCAGCAGCGCATGCCGAAATCGAACACCGGCGGCGCAATCAGGCTCTCCACCGTGACCTCGACCGCCTCCCCCAGCTGACGCCAGCTCAGAGTGCGGAAGTGCTCCTGCATGATCTGCAGGTGGTTCGGGTGCCAGAGGCTCTCGTACTCCTGCTTGTGGTTGTCGATCATCGGCTTGAAGAAGTTGAGGCGCGGTGAACGTTCGATCAGCTCCTTGCCATCCTGCTGCCAGCTCACCAGCTTGCCGTCCAGACGCGAGAAGCGCAGGGCGAAGCCGTTGCCGGTCAGGGTCAACGCGAGCCGCTCGTCGGCAATCTGCAGCGCAGTGGCGTTGGGGCTGGCGAAGGGGCGCAACTGACGGGTCGATGCCTTGAGCTGGAACTGATACTGGCCGAGCTCGTGAGCCGCCGGGCTATAGGGGGTGGCGCTGGCCTTGATGACCCGGATCTGGACGAAGGCTTCCCGCTCATCGAGTGCAGGCAGTTCGAGCTGCAGCGGGCTGATGGCGCCGGGGACAATGCCCGCCAGCCGGATCTGCTGGCTGGCAAGCAGCTCCCCTTCCGCCTTCACCTCGGCCAGCAGACGGATGTCATCCAGGGTCGAGAACCAATAACGGTTCTCCACGTCCAGCTTACCGCTGGCCGCGTCGAGGGCACGGATCTTGACCGGACAGATCACCTGCTTGTATTCACGCAGGCCCGGCCCCGGAGTCTGATCCGGGTAGATGAGGCCATCCATGCAGAAGTTGTAGTTGTTGGGGTAGTCGCCGTAGTCGCCACCGTACTTGTAGACCGGGCGGCCCTGCTCGTCGTGCGCCAGGATGCCGTGATCGCACCACTCCCAGATGTAGTGACCCTGGATATGGGGATGACGGTCGAACACCTGCTGGTATTCGTGCAGGCCGCCGGGGCCATTGCCCATGGCGTGGGCGTATTCGCAGAGGATGCGCGGCTTGTCCATGGGGAACTCGCCGAAGCAGTTCATCTGGGAGACCCGGGAATACATGGTGCTCACCACGTCCACCACCTCGGCGTTGCGATCCTCTTCGTAGTGTACCAGCCGGGTCGGATCGATCTGCTTGCAGCGCCGGTACATGGCCCTGATGTTGCAACCGTAGCCGGACTCGTTGCCCAGCGACCAGATGATGATGGAGGGGTGGTTCTTCTGGGCGTGGACGTGGCGCTCGATGCGATCGACGAACACCGGCTCCCAGCTGGGATCGTCCGTGATGCGGCTGAGATCGCCGACGTTGGCAAAGCCGTGGGTCTCCACGTCCGTCTCCGCCATCACGAACAGGCCGTACTGGTCGCACAGCTCGTAGAAGCGCGGGTCATTCGGATAGTGGGCGGTACGCACCGAGTTGAGATTGTGCTGCTTCATCAGCACGATATCCCGCTCCACCCGATCCATGCCGACGGCGCGGCCCTTCAAGTGGTCGTTGTCGTGACGGTTCACCCCGTGCAGCTTGAGATACTGGCCATTGACGTAGAAGAGACCGTCTTTGACCTTGATTTCGCGCACCCCGACCCGCTGCGGGATCACCTCCAGCAACTCGCCACTGTCGTCATAGAGAGAGAGTTGCAGCTGATAGAGATAGGGGTCTTCGGCATTCCACAGATGAGGGGACGCCATGTCCAGGCTGAAGCCACAGGTCAGCTCGCCGTCGATGGCAAGATTATCGAGAGAGCCGCTGGCTACCTCACTACCCTGATCCAGCAGGGACCAACTCAGCCGATGAGCCCGGGCAAGCTGCCCCAGGTTCTCCAGCTGGATATCGCAACTCAGGGTGGCGCTCTGGTTGTCGTCGGCCAGGGTGGTCTGAATGAAGAAGTCCTGCACATGGACGGGCGCCTTGCCCACCAGATAGACGTCTCGGAAGATCCCCGCCATCCACCACATGTCCTGATCTTCGATATAGGTGGAATCCGCCCACTGCATCACCCGCACCGACAGCAGGTTCTCGCCGATCTGGGCATAGGCGCTGATGTCGAACTCGGCGGTGAGGCGGCTGCCCTTGCTGAAGCCCACATAGTGGCCGTTCACATAGACCTCGAAGTAGGTCTCCACCCCGTCGAACTTGATGATCACCTGCTCCCCGTCCCATACCGGGCTCAGCGTGAAGTTGCGCTGATAGGCACCGGTCGGATTGTTGCTCGGCACGAATGGCACGTCGATGGGGAAGGGGAAACCTTCGTCCGTGTATTGCAGCTTGCCGTGACCTTCCATCTGCCACATGTTCGGCACGGCTATCTGACCCCAGTCACTCATGGGGCTGTGATAGAAGGCCTCAGGCACCGCCAGGGGATGCTCGAAGTAGTGGAACTGCCACTGCCCGCTGAGGGAGAGGAAGCGACGGCTCAGCTCCCGCTGCATGGACGAGGCAGCATGGGCATCCGCATAAGAGAAGAAATAGGCACGGGGTGCCAGCCGGTTTTCACCGACGAGTTGAACGTTTTCCCAGTTATTCACATGTCCTCCCGGAACAAGACATCCTAGACTGGGTAAACCATAGATAAATATTTACTAAATATCAGCTCTGCATTGGTAAAGTTTTAACCGGATCACAGCTCATCGCCTAAACTGTGAGCGTGATCAGAACTACAAGATAAAAGAGGGCATGTGCTGACTGAATGGCATAAATGTTGAAAATCAGAAGCTACAGATAACAAAATCTTTTAATAACAGTATGTTATTTTCAATCATGGAGGAAGGGAGATACACAGCGGGAGAAGGAAGCAACCATGCCCTGTGAGAGGGCATGGTTAAAAAAAATATTCTTTTACTAAATCTAGCGTGTCGTACCACGCAATGTCAGTCGGCTGGGCACCAGTACTCGCAGGGGCACGTCTCGCTCGTCCCGCAGCCGCTCAACCAGGAGATTGACCCCCTGGGAACCCATCAACTCGGAGTGGATGCGCACGGTGGAGAGCGGCGGGAAGGTGAACTTGGCGGTCGGGATGTCGTTCACGCTGATGAGCTCGAGCTGCTGGGGGATCGCCAGCCCTTTCTCGTGAATGGCCCTCAGCACGCCGATGGCGATGGAGTCGGAGGCAACGAAGAGCGCGGCCGGCCAGTCACCGGCCAGCATCTCCTTCGCCAGTCGATAGCCGGAGGCGCTGGAGAAGTCCCCGCGATAGAGATCTCCCTGCTGCACGACCCCCAGCCGCTGGCCATAATCGAGGAAGGCGAGCTCCCGCAGATCCGGCAGCTCGTCCTGGCCGCCAATGTAACCGATGCGGTTGTGGCCACGGGCGATGAAGAAGTCCACCACCTGCTGGCTGATGAGCGCGAGATCCACATCCACCGAGTCATACTCCCCCTCGGAGCGGCAATCGATGAACACCAGCTGGGCGGAGAGAGAGTAGAGCGCAGCCAGGCGCTCACCAGGCAGATGACCGATAACCAGGATGCCGTCGACACTCGTCAGATCCCGCCCCTCGGCCCCGTTGTAGAAGTGTGTCAACTCGATGTTCAGGCGGGCGCACTGGGTCTCTATGCCATAGCGGATGGCGAGATAATAGGGGTCGTTGACCTCGGTGCTCTGGGGATAGGCGTAGACCGCCAGGAAATGCAGCCTGTGCTTGTGCAGCCCCTTGCGGGCACTGCTGGTCTTGTACTCCAGCCGTTCGGCGATCTCGAAGATCTTCTGCTTGGTCTCTTCCTTGACGCTCAGCGTCGGATCCTCATTGAGCACCCGCGACACCGTCGCCTGAGAGACCCCCGCCTCCTGTGCAATTTCCTTCAACGTGGCCATTCATACTCCTCTGGCGATGACACCCGGCCCATGCCCCCAGAGTAACGGGCAAGTCGCTGACAGCCCAGCATTTTTACTAAAAGAAACAGTGACGGTGGCGAAATTCCAAAGCAAAAAGGCCTCCCGGATGGGAGGCCTCTTCTGAATGGGTGCCTGACAGTGTCCTACTCTCGCATGGCGAATGCCACACTACCATCGGCGCTACCGCGTTTCACTTCTGAGTTCGGCATGGGATCAGGTGGTTCCACGGCGCTATTGCCGTCAGGCAAAAGCTGTTACTGCTTTGAAAATGGTGCTGATACCCAGAATCGAACTGGGGACCTCATCCTTACCAAGGATGCGCTCTACCGACTGAGCCATATCAGCACACTAACCGGTAAAGACCACGCTCATCGCGCAATCTTGAAATGGGTGCCTGGCAGTGTCCTACTCTCGCATGGCGAATGCCACACTACCATCGGCGCTACCGCGTTTCACTTCTGAGTTCGGCATGGGATCAGGTGGTTCCACGGCGCTATGGCCGCCAGGCAAATTCTTAATCTAGAAAGCTGACGTGAATAACGACTTAGCTACTGTGCTCTGTCGCTATCACTGAATTTGAGTAGTTCATGCACTTGCTACAAGGCCCAGAACACTTCTTGGGTGTTGTATGGTTAAGCCTCACGGGTAATTAGTATGGGTTAGCTCAACACGTCACCGCGCTTACACACCCCACCTATCAACGTTGTGGTCTCCAACGGCCCTTTAGGACCCTCAAGGGGTCAGGGATGACTCATCTCAGGGCTCGCTTCCCGCTTAGATGCTTTCAGCGGTTATCGATTCCGAACTTAGCTACCGGGCAGTGCCACTGGCGTGACAACCCGAACACCAGAGGTTCGTTCACTCCGGTCCTCTCGTACTAGGAGCAACTCCCTTCAATCATCCAACGCCCACGGCAGATAGGGACCGAACTGTCTCACGACGTTCTGAACCCAGCTCGCGTACCACTTTAAATGGCGAACAGCCATACCCTTGGGACCGACTTCAGCCCCAGGATGTGATGAGCCGACATCGAGGTGCCAAACACCGCCGTCGATATGAACTCTTGGGCGGTATCAGCCTGTTATCCCCGGAGTACCTTTTATCCGTTGAGCGATGGCCCTTCCATTCAGAACCACCGGATCACTATGACCTACTTTCGTACCTGCTCGACCTGTCCGTCTCGCAGTTAAGCTGGCTTATGCCATTGCACTAACCTCCTGATGTCCGACCAGGATTAGCCAACCTTCGTGCTCCTCCGTTACTCTTTGGGAGGAGACCGCCCCAGTCAAACTACCCACCAGGCACTGTCCGCGAGCCCGATTCAGGGCCCTGCGTTAGAACATCAAACATACAAGGGTGGTATTTCAAGGACGGCTCCACGACAACTGGCGTCATCGCTTCAAAGCCTCCCACCTATCCTACACATGTAGGTTCAATGTTCAGTGCCAAGCTGTAGTAAAGGTTCACGGGGTCTTTCCGTCTAGCCGCGGGTACACCGCATCTTCACGGCGAATTCGATTTCACTGAGTCTCGGGTGGAGACAGCATGGCCATGGTTACACCATTCGTGCAGGTCGGAACTTACCCGACAAGGAATTTCGCTACCTTAGGACCGTTATAGTTACGGCCGCCGTTTACCGGGGCTTCGATCAAGAGCTTCGCTTGCGCTAACCCCATCAATTAACCTTCCGGCACCGGGCAGGTGTCACACCCTATACGTCCACTTTCGTGTTTGCAGAGTGCTGTGTTTTTGATAAACAGTCCCAGCCATCTGGTCACTGCGACTCCCGACAGCTCCATCCGCAAGGGACTTCACCATCAAGAGCGAACCTTCTCCCGAAGTTACGGTTCTATTTTGCCTAGTTCCTTCACCCGAGTTCTCTCAAGCGCCTTGGTATTCTCTACCCGACCACCTGTGTCGGTTTGGGGTACGATGACTTGTAATCTGAAGCTTAGAGGCTTTTCCTGGAAGCAGGGCATCAATGGCTTCCGCACCGTAGTGCGTTCGTCTCGTGTCTCAGTGTTGTGTCTCCGGATTTGCCTAGAAACACCACCTACGCACTTTCACCAGGACAACCGTCGCCTGGCCCACCTAGCCTTCTCCGTCCCCCCATCGCAATTACAAGTCGTGCAGGAATATTAACCTGCTTCCCATCGATTACGCCTTTCGGCCTCACCTTAGGGGTCGACTCACCCTGCCCCGATTAACGTTGGACAGGAACCCTTGGTCTTCCGGCGAGGAGGCTTTTCACCCCCTTTATCGTTACTTACGTCAGCATTCGCACTTCTGATATCTCCAGCATACCTCTCGATACACCTTCGCAGACTTACAGAACGCTCCCCTACCACTCACGCTTAGCGTGAATCCGCGGCTTCGGTGCCTGGTTTGAGCCCCGTTACATCTTCCGCGCAGGCCGACTCGACTAGTGAGCTATTACGCTTTCTTTAAATGATGGCTGCTTCTAAGCCAACATCCTAGCTGTCTGAGCCTTCCCACATCGTTTCCCACTTAACCAGAACTTTGGGACCTTAGCCGGCGGTCTGGGTTGTTTCCCTCTTCACGACGGACGTTAGCACCCGCCGTGTGTCTCCCGGATATTACTTACTGGTATTCGGAGTTTGCATGGGGTTGGTAAGTCGGGATGACCCCCTAGCCCAAACAGTGCTCTACCCCCAGTAGTATTCGTCCGAGGCGCTACCTAAATAGCTTTCGGGGAGAACCAGCTATCTCCGAGTTTGATTGGCCTTTCACCCCCAGCCACAGGTCATCCCCTAACTTTGCAACGTTAGTGGGTTCGGTCCTCCAGTTGATGTTACTCAACCTTCAACCTGCCCATGGCTAGATCACCCGGTTTCGGGTCTACACCTTGCAACTAGACGCCCAGTTAAGACTCGGTTTCCCTACGGCTCCCCTATACGGTTAACCTCGCTACAAAATGTAAGTCGCTGACCCATTATACAAAAGGTACGCAGTCACCCCGAAGGGCTCCCACTGCTTGTACGTACACGGTTTCAGGTTCTATTTCACTCCCCTCACAGGGGTTCTTTTCGCCTTTCCCTCACGGTACTGGTTCACTATCGGTCAGTCAGGAGTATTTAGCCTTGGAGGATGGTCCCCCCATGTTCAGACAGGATGTCACGTGTCCCGCCCTACTCGAT
>NZ_CP157875.1:65000-150000 GCF_040215105.1 Aeromonas veronii | reverse complement strand
CAGGCCACCTGGAGACTGACCCGCTGGCCATAATCCGCCGTCAGCAGTTGCCCCTGACGGACGCTGATCAGCGCTTCCACCGTGCCCATGTCGCCGTAGTCACACTGGATGAGGGAAGGGCGTTGCAGCCGCTTTTGCTCGGTCACCAGCACTTTCAAGGCGGCGCCGACGCCGCCCCCATAGGCTTTGACCAGGCCGCCGGTACCGAGCAGCACGCCACCGTAGTAACGCACTACCACGGCCGCGATCTCGCCGATGCCGGAACCCATCAGCTGGGCCAGCATGGGTTTGCCCGCCGTGCCCGAAGGTTCGCCGTCATCGCTGAAGCCGTAGACCTGGCTATCGTACGGCGCCCCTGCGACAAAGGCCCAGCAGTGATGCCGGGCCGTCGGATGTTGCCGCTTGATCTCTCCTACCCAGGCTTTGGCCTCGTCCACCGTCGCCTTGTGTGCGATCAAGGTGATGAAGCGGCTCTTCTTGATCTCCTCGCTCAACTCCAGTGGCGCCGCCGGAATGGCATAGGCTGCCGCCATCAGAGCCCCGCTTGCCGGGTGAGGTTCTCCACCCCGTCCCCGTGCAGCACCACGTTGTCCTCGATGCGGATACCGCCGTAGGGGCGCAGTGCCTCCACCTTGTTCCAGTTGATGCGCTTGCCCTGCTCACCCTGGCGCAGCGGCTCCAGCAGACTGTCGATGAAGTAGAGACCGGGCTCGATGGTGAACACCTGGCCCACCTCCATCACCCGGGTGCAACGCAGATAGGGGAACTGCTCGGGAGCGGACAGGTGAGTGCCGCGCTCATCCTGCATGAAGCCCCCGGCATCGTGCACCTGCAGGCCGAGGAAGTGACCCAGCCCGTGAGGGAAGAAGACATTGGTGACGCCGGTATGGATCATCTCGTCCACCGACATGTCTACCAGTTCGACCGATTGCAGCAGGCGCGCCAGTCGGTGGTGCATCTGCAGATGCAACTCGCTGTAGCGACGACCCGGCTTTATTTCGCCGATGATCTCCTGCTGCTGGGCATCCAGCGCGGCGATGAGGTCGGCAAACTCGCCACGGCGCCAGGCCCAGGTGCGGGTGATGTCGGAGGCGTAGCCTTGGTAGTCCACCCCGGCGTCGATCAGGAAGGAGTAACGCTCCGCATCCGGGATCCGCTGGGTGGAGAGGTGGGTGTAGTGCAGGATGGCAGCATTGCGGTTGATGGCGATGATGTTGCCATAGGGTGCCTCGTTGGCCCCCTGCCCCACCGCCTTCATGTAAGCCAGGTTGATCTCGAACTCGCTCGCCCCCGCCATGAAGGACTCCTTGGCGGCGATGTGTCCGCGCACGCCGATGCGGTTCGCATCGCGCAGGCATTCGAGTTCATAGGCTGTCTTGTAGGCACGGTGATAGTGCAGGTAGTTGAGTACGGCTTCGGGATTGGGATGACCCAGCCCCAGCAGTTCGGCCACCTCGAGGTGTCCCCCCAGATAGGCCCACTCCTGTTTGTTGGCAGGCAGGTGATCGGCGACCTGCTCCGGCCTGGTCAGGAAGCGGATGTCAAAGAAGTCGACCCAGAACGCAGTGGGCAAGTCCGCCACCTTGTGCCAGAAGTCCACCGGCCGGTAGAACAGCAACACCGGCTTGTTCACCCCATCCACCAGCAACCAGCAATGGGGGTTGTCCAGCACGGGCAGCCAGGCCTTGAACTGCGGATTGACCTTGAAGGGATAGTCCTGATCGTCGAGGAAGATGCGATGGGTCTGGCCCGAGTGAATGGCCAGGCCACCCAGTCCCTGCTGTTGAAAGATGTCGCGGGTGCGCTGCTGCAGGGTATCGAGATGCTGGGCAAAAAGTTGGCTGTAACTGCTCATGGCGTCCTGCTCCGGGCAAATGTGGGATCAGCATAACATCAAGCGGATCAAGGCTCGAGCCGTCAAGCTTTCCCTTCGTGAGGTAACGCATAGGTTACAGGGTTTTGTTATGAAGCAAAAACCAGGCATTAACAAATTGAGAACAATTCAATACACTGCCTCCAGACAGTAGAAATCAGCCGTCAGGAACGACTCATGCAAAACCTTTGTCTGTGGCAGCCGGATCAGGACAGGATGCAACACTCCAACCTTCATCAGTTCATGGCCGAGGTCAACCACTTCCACGATCTGCAACTGCGCAGCTACGCCGACCTCTATCAATGGTCGGTGGAGAAGACCACCCGCTTCTGGCCGCTGGTCTGGCAGCACTGTGGCATCAAGGGTGAGCTGGGAGACATAGTGGCGGAAAACCGCCAGGAGATGCAGCGCGCCCGCTGGTTCCCGGACAGCCGCCTCAACTTCGCCGAGAACCTGCTGCGCCGCCAGGACGAGAGCCCGGCCATTGTCTCCCGCATCGAGGGGAGCGCGAGCCAGACCCTGAGCTGGGCCGAGCTGGGGGAACAGGTTGCCCGTCTGAGCCAGTGGCTACGCAGCCAGGGCATAGGCCGCGGTGACGTGGTGGCCGCCTATCTGCCCAATATCCCCGAGACCGTGATCGCCATGCTGGCCGCCACCAGTCTGGGGGCGGTCTGGACTTCCACCAGCCCGGACTTTGGCGAGGCCAGCGTGGTGGAGCGCTTCGGCCAGACCCGGCCCCGCGTGTTGTTCGCGGTGGATGGTTATCGTTACGGCGGCAAGGCCATCGATATCCAGGCCAAGGTCGCCGGCGTGGTCGCCCAGATCGACAGCATCGAGCAGACGGTCATGATCCCCCTGCTCGGCAATCCCTTGCAACTTGGTCAGGAGTGGGGCCAGATCCTGGCAAGCCAGACAGGCGCAACCCTGCGGTTCGAGTCCATGGGCTTCAACGACCCTCTCTACATCCTCTATTCGTCCGGCACCACGGGCAAACCCAAGTGCATCGTGCACGGCATCGGCGGCACCTTGCTGCAGCACCTGAAAGAGCATCAGCTGCACTGCGACATCAAGCCGGGGGAGCGGATCTTCTACTTCACCACCTGCGGCTGGATGATGTGGAACTGGCTGGTGAGCGCCCTGGCCTCCGGCGCCACCCTGGTGCTCTATGACGGCTCCCCCTTCTATCCCGACGGCAACGTGCTCTGGGATCTCGCCCGCGACGAAGAGGTCGCCCTGTTTGGTACCTCGGCCAAGTATCTGGATGCCCTGCACAAGCAGGGTTATGCCCCCATAAAGAGCCACGAATTGCCCAGGCTGCGCCTCCTCTGCAGCACTGGTTCCGTGCTTTCTCCTGAAGGATTCGACTACGTATATCAAGGTATAAAGCAGGATGTGCTACTGAGTTCCATGTCCGGCGGTACGGACATCTGCTCCTGCTTCGTTATCGGCAACCCCATCAGCCCCGTCTACCGCGGCGAGAGCCAGGGTCGCGGCCTCGGCCTCGCGGTACAGGTGTTCAATGAATCGGGCCAGCCGGTACAGGGAGAGAAAGGAGAGCTGGTCTGCACCAAACCCTTCCCCGCCCAGCCCATCTACTTCTGGGGGGACGAGAGCGGTGACAAGTATCACGCCGCCTACTTCGAGCGCTTCCACAACGTCTGGTGCCACGGCGACTGGATCGAGCTGACGAACCATGACGGCATCCTGTTTTACGGCCGCTCGGACGCCACCCTCAACCCGGGCGGCGTGCGTATCGGCACCAGCGAGATCTACCGCTACGTGGAGCAGCTCGATGAGGTGGAAGAGAGCATCGCCATCGGTCAGCAGTGGCAACAGGACGAGCGGGTGGTGCTGTTCGTCAAGCTCAGGGCTGGGCTCAAGCTGGACGAGCCCCTGCGCGAGCGCATCCGCCAGCAGATCAGGGATCACTGCACCCTGCGCCATGTCCCCGCCCGCATCCTGCAGGTGGATGCCATCCCCCGCACCAAGTCCGGCAAGATAGTGGAGCTGGCGGTGCGCGAGGTGGTGCACAACAGGCCGGTCAACAACACCCACGCCCTCGCCGATCCCGAGGTGCTGAGCCAGTACCGCGACCGGCCTGAACTGGCCAGCTGACCCGGATACCCCACGTGAAAGGCGCCCAGAGGCGCCTTTATTCTGCCTCCTCCCCGGACAAGAGCTTTTACACCAAAAGTGTTAAACGAATGTTTTAAATAGGTGTTGTAATTGTCTCGCTTTGGATCAATATTGAGCCTCGCCCCCTGCTGGGGAGAAAGGAGCAAAGCCCCCCACCACGTGGGAACAAGGAGACACTCTCATGATCTACCAAGGCGAAACCCTGTCGGTCAGCTACCTCGAACACGGCATTGCCGAACTGAGGTTTGATGCCCCGGGTTCAGTCAACAAGCTGGATCGCGCTACCCTGCTCTCGCTGAGCGAAGCGATCGCCACATTACAACAAGAACGTGAACTAAAAGGTCTGATCCTCACCTCCGGCAAAGACGCCTTCATCGTCGGCGCCGACATCACCGAATTCCTGGAGCTCTTCGATCTGCCGCAAGAAGATCTGCTCGGCTGGCTGAAAAAGGCCAACGACATCTTCAGCGCCATCGAAGATCTGCCGGTACCGACCCTGTCCGCCATCAAGGGCCACGCCCTGGGCGGCGGCTGCGAGACCATCCTCTCCACCGACTTCCGTCTGGCCGACACCAGCGCCAAGATTGGCCTGCCCGAGACCAAACTCGGCATCATGCCGGGCTTTGGCGGCACCGTCCGCCTGCCGCGGGTGATCGGCGCCGACAATGCGCTGGAATGGATCACCACCGGCAAGGATTACCGTGCCGATGACGCCCTCAAGGTTGGTGCCGTCGATGCCGTGGTCGCCCCCGCCGCCCTGCAGAGCGCCGCCCTGCAAATGATCAAGGACGCCATCGCGGGCAAGCTGGACTGGCAAAAACGCCGTGCCGCCAAGAAGGCCCCGCTGCGCCTGTCCAAGCTGGAAGCCATGATGAGCTTCAGTACCGCCGCCGGCATGGTTGCCGCCGTGGCGGGCAAGCACTACCCGGCCCCCATGACGGCGGTCAAAACCGTCGAGGCCGCCGCCGGCATGAGCCGTGACGAGGCGTTGGTGGTCGAGGCACAGGGCTTCATCAAGCTGGCCAAGACCGACGTGGCCAGGGCCCTGGTCGGCATCTTCCTCAACGATCAGCACATCAAGGCCCTGGCCAAGAAGGCCGCCAAGCAGGCGAGCAAGGCCACCGGCCACGCCGCCGTGCTGGGTGCCGGCATCATGGGGGGCGGTATCGCCTACCAGTCCGCCAGCAAGGGCATTCCCGCGGTGATGAAGGACATCAACGAGAAAGCATTGGCGCTCGGCATGGGTGAAGCCACCAAGCTGCTCAACGGCCAACTCGAGAAGGGCCGCATCGACGGCATCAAGATGGGCCAGGTGCTCAGTGCCATCACCCCGACCCTGAGCTACGACAACGTCAAGCACGTGGATGTGGTAGTCGAAGCCGTGGTGGAGAATCCCAAGGTGAAGGCCGCCGTGCTCGGCGAAGTGGAAGGCATCATCGGCGATGACGCCGTGCTCGCCAGCAACACCTCCACCATTCCCATCTCCCTGCTGGCCAAGGGCCTGAAGCGCCCCGAGAATTTTTGCGGCATGCACTTCTTCAACCCGGTGCACCGCATGCCACTGGTGGAGATCATCCGCGGCGAGCAGACCTCGGATGAAACCATCAACCGCGTGGTGGCCTACGCCGCCGCCATGGGCAAGTCTCCGGTCGTGGTCAACGACTGCCCGGGCTTCTTCGTCAACCGGGTGCTGTTCCCCTACTTCTTCGGCTTCACCAAGCTGGTCGCCGATGGCGCCGATTTCGTGGCCGTCGACAAGGTGATGGAGAAAGAGTTCGGCTGGCCCATGGGCCCCGCCTACCTGCTGGACGTGGTCGGCATCGACACCGGCCACCACGCCGGTGACGTCATGGCGCAGGGCTTCCCGGCGCGCATGAGCAAGGACGGTCGCACCGCCATCGACGTGATGTACGAGGCGAGCCGCTTCGGTCAGAAGAATGGCAAGGGTTTCTACGCCTACGAGCAGGACAAGAAGGGCAAGCCGAAGAAGGTGGCGGACGCCGCCGCTTACGAGCTGCTGGCTCCCATCGCCAAGACGCAGCAAGCCTTCGACAAGGACGCCATCATCGCCCGCATGATGATCCCCATGATCAACGAAGTGGTGCTCTGCCTGGAAGAGGGCATCATCGCGACCCCGGCCGAGGCAGACATCGCCCTGGTCTACGGTCTGGGCTTCCCTCCCTTCCGCGGCGGCGTGTTCCGCTATCTGGACACCATTGGTCTGGATGCCTACGTGGCCATGGCCGACCAGTATGCCGACCTGGGCCCGCTCTACCGCGTCAGCGACAAGTTGCGCGAGATGGCCGTCCAGGGCAAAACCTTCTACTGATTGCGGAAAGGAGATCCATTCATGAAAGACGTAGTCATTGTCGACTGTATCCGGACCCCCATGGGCCGGTCCAAGGGCGGCGCCTTCCGCAACGTGCGTGCAGAAGACCTGTCCGCGCACCTGATGCAATCCATCCTGTTGCGCAACCCCAACCTCGATCCGAACGAGATCGAGGATATCTACTGGGGCTGCGTGCAGCAGACCCTGGAGCAGGGCTTCAACATAGCCCGCAACGCCGCCCTGCTGGCCGGCATTCCGAAGCAGGTCGGTGCGGTCACCGTCAACCGCCTGTGTGGATCCTCCATGCAGGCGCTGCACGATGCCTCCCGCGCCATCCAGGTCGGTGATGGCGACATCTTCATCATCGGCGGCGTGGAACACATGGGCCACGTGCCCATGAGCCACGGGGTGGACTTCCACCCCGGCATGGCGAAATCCGTGGCCAAGGCATCCGGCATGATGGGGCTGACCGCCGAGCTGCTCGGCAAGCTGCACGGCATCAGCCGGGCGCAGCAGGACGAGTTCGCCGCCCGTTCCCATCGCCGCGCCCATGCCGCGACCGTGGAAGGACGCTTCGCCAAGCAGATCGTCGGGCTGGAAGGCCATGACGCCAGCGGCGCCCGCTTCTTCTACGACTATGACGAGGTGATCCGCCCGGAGACCACGGTCGAAACCCTGAGCCAACTGCGCCCAGTGTTCGATCCGGTCAACGGCACCGTCACCGCCGGCACCTCCTCGGCCCTGTCCGACGGTGCCGCCGCCATGCTGCTGATGAGTGCGGACAGAGCCAAGGCGCTGGGGCTGACCCCGCGCGCCAAGGTGCGTTCCATGGCCGTAGCCGGCTGCGACGCCGCCATCATGGGCTACGGCCCCGTGCCCGCCACCCAGAAGGCGCTCAAGCGTGCTGGCCTGACCGTGGCTGATATCGACCTGTTCGAACTGAACGAGGCATTCGCCGCCCAGTCCCTGCCCTGCGTCAAGGATCTGGGGCTGATGGACCAGGTAGACGAGAAGGTGAACCTGAATGGCGGCGCCATCGCTCTGGGTCACCCGCTCGGTTGCTCCGGTGCCCGCATCTCCACCACCTTGATCAACCTGATGGAGGAGAAGGATGCCACCCTGGGGGTCGCGACCATGTGCATCGGTCTGGGCCAGGGTATCGCCACCGTCTTCGAGCGCGTGTAACGAGAGGCCCGGCGTCGACCGGATCGGTCACGCCGGGCATCGTCAGTCCCCCTGCGAGGGACGCTAGTCTTGTCAATTTTCGGGCCGCTCTTGCGGCCCTTTGTCGAGTCTGTGGAGCCCACCACACGGGGTGGCTCCTGCCGTCGGCATCTGCGCATGGCCGTCCCGTTTGGGTCGGCCTTTTTTCCTTGCCACCACTGAAGATCCGCGATTCCGGGGTTATATTGCCCATAACTTCACATTCGAAGGGGGCCTTGCTTGCTTTTTACTCCCCCGACAGGTTCAATCTGCACAAAAAAATGGGTGGATGCACATACATATGTCAACGAGCAAACAACTGCTGATCGTCGACGACGACCAAGAGATCCGCGAGCTGCTCAACGAATACCTGACCCGGGCGGGCTTCGAGGTATTGACCGCGGCCGAAGGCAACGAGATGCGCAAGCAACTCGCCCAGCACAGCCCGGATCTGATCATTCTGGACATCATGATGCCCGGCGACGACGGTTTTACCCTCTGCCAGCAGATCCGCCGCGATTCCCAGGTGCCCATCATCATGCTGACCGCGGCCTCCGACGAGGCGGATCGGGTGATCGGCCTCGAGCTCGGGGCAGATGACTACATCGCCAAGCCGTTCAGCCCCCGCGAGTTGCAGGCCCGCATCAAGGCGCTGCTGCGCCGCGCCGAATTTCGCCAGCCGGAGAAAGAGAAGGAGCCGAGCCGCCGCCTGCGCTTCGCCGACTGGACCCTGGACACCCTGAGCCATCAGCTGACCCACGACGATGGCAGCCTGCTGGATCTCTCCGGCAGCGACGCCCTGCTGCTCGGCATGTTTTTGCAGCAACCCGGCGTGGTGCTTGACAGGGACACCATCTCGGACGCCACCCGTGGCCGCGAGAGCCTGCCCATGGAACGGGGCATCGACGTGCAGATCAGCCGTCTGCGCCAGAAGCTGGGTGACAACGGCAAGAGCCCGCGCATCATCAAGACCATTCGCGGCAGCGGCTACATGCTGATCGCCGAAGTCCACGAGATCCCCTGAGCGCACGCTGACGCGGCGGGATCCACAACAGGTGCACCAGACCCCATGACAGGCAGACTCCGCGGTAGCGACCCGATGCAGGCAGACAAGAGGTACGAAACCCCATGAGAGGTCGGCGATTCTGGCAAGCCCTGGTGCCCCGCTCCCTGCTGTCGCGGATGTTGCTGCTGTTGCTGCTCGCCATCCTGCTCTCCCAGACCATACTCACCGGCATCTGGATGCAGCAGATCCAGAAGCGGGAGCTGGAGGGCATGCTCAGCACCACCCGCAACCTGGCACTGTCGGCGGCCTCCACCGTCAACTTCTTCAAGTCCCTGCCCCTGCAATACCGCCACATCGCACTGGATCAGCTGCGCAACATGGGGGGCAGCCGCTTCTTCGTCTCCCTCAATGAAGAAGAGATCCACATCAGCGCCATTCCGGACAGCGAACGCAAGACGCTAGTCCTGAAAGAGGTGCAGGATGTGCTGGGCCGCAAGCTCTCCGATGCCATGGCCATCAAGGTGGACTTCTCCCGCCCCGAGGAGCTGCATGTCTTCAACAACGACACCCTGCTGGCGGACTTGCCCTCCTCCTGGGCCCGCTACACCCTGTCGCTGGAACCCATCAACCCGCCGGTGCTGGTGACCCAGATCGAGATAGAACCGGGGGAGTGGCTCTATCTGGCGGCCTTGCTGCCCGCCCCCTACATGACCCTCGACGACACCGTGATGCCGAGCAACCAGGTGCGCTTCATCGCCCTGATGACGGTCTTCCTCTGCTTCTTCACCTTCATGCTGGTACGTTGGCAGACCCGGCCCCTGCGCCGGCTCGCCAAGGCGGCGGCCAACCTCGGCAAGGACATCGACCAGCCCGCCCTCAAGGAGGAAGGAGCCTCGGAGATCGTCGCCGCCACCCGCGCCTTCAACATCATGCAGCAGCGCATCCGCCGCTTCATCGACGATCGGGAGCGGCTGTTCAGCTCCATCTCCCACGATCTCAAGACCCCCATCACCCGGCTGCGGCTGCGGGTCGAGCTGCTGGACGACGAGGTGCAGATCGCCAAGTTCAACAAGGATCTGGACGAACTGGAACTGATGGTGAAGGGGGCGCTGCAGACCGTCAAAGAGACCGACATTCACGAGAACATCGAGCAGATCGACGTCAACGCCCTGCTGGAGCAGATGGCGGAGTCCTTGAACCTGCACGAGGACCTGCTCTTCATCGAGGGGCAGTGCAAGTGGCCCTATCGTGGCAAGCTGCTGGCGCTCAAACGCTGCATCGGCAACCTGGTGGACAACGGCATCAAGTACGGCAACTGGGTGCGCATCATCATCATGGATGACGAAGAGATGCTGATCCTCTTCATCATGGATGAGGGTCAGGGCCTGCCGGAGGATCAACTCGAACGCATCTTCGAACCCTATTACCGGCTGAGCACGGACCCCTCGGGCACCGGCCTTGGCCTTGGCATCGCCCGCAACATCGCCCATGCCCATGGCGGTGATCTGGTGCTGGAAAATCGCCCCCAGGGTGGCCTGCAGGCCACTCTCTCCCTACCAAGGCAGTAGTCATGAAGTGGTCCCCGTTTGCCGTCGTCACCCTGCTCTCCCTTCCTGTCAGCGCTTCGCAAGTAGAGGTGCTGCACTGGTGGACTTCGGGTGGTGAAGCCAAGGCCGTGGAGGTGCTCAAGTCAGAGTGGGCCGAGCGCGGCAACCAGTGGAACGACTTCGCGGTACAGGGCGGCGGCGGCAAGAGCGCCATGACGGTGCTGAAAAGCCGGGCGCTCGCGGCCAACCCGCCGGAGGCGGCCAACCTCAAGGGCTATGAGCTGGATGAATGGGCCAGCCTCGGCTTCCTGCGCGACCTCAGCCCCATGGCCGAACATCTCGGCTGGTATCCCAAGATGCCGCCCATGGTGCGGGATACCCTCAGCCACAACGGCACCCTGATGGCCGTCCCCATCGGCATCCACCGGATCAACTGGCTCTGGCTCAACCGCGCCGTCTTCGAGCGGCTCGGGCTCACCCCGCCCACCGACTGGGATCAGTTCGTGACGGTGGCCAAGCAGCTCAAGGCCAAGGGGGTGACACCGCTCGCCATCGGCAATGAACCCTGGCAGCTGACCGTGCTGTTCGAAACCGTGGTGCTGGGGGAAGGAGGCAAAACCTTCTATCGCAAGGCCTTCCTGGAACAGGATCCGGCTACCCTCACCGGCCCCGAGATGGTGCGGGCACTGACCCGCTTCCAGCAGCTGCGCGACTTCGTGCCCGAGAAGTACGCCGGGTTGAAGTGGCATCAGGCCACCAATCTGCTGGAGAGCGGCGGCGCCGCCATGCAGATCATGGGGGACTGGGTGAAAGGGGAGCTGAGTGCCGGCAACTATCGCCCGGGGGAAGACATCGAGTGTCTGCCGAGCCCCGGCAGCGCAGGCCTGTTCAGCTACAACCTGGATTCCATCGCCATGTTCAAGCAGCGGGACCCCGCCCAGTTGCAGGCACAGGGAGAGCTGGCCCAGTTGCTGATGACGCCGGCATTCCAGGCCCGATTCAACCGGGTCAAGGGCTCGATCCCGGCGCTGAGCCAACCCGACATGCGCCAGTTCGATCGCTGCGCCATCCGCTCATACCAGGACTTCCAGCAGGCGGAGCAGGAGGGCAACCTGCTGCCCAGCATGTCGGACGGGATGGCGGTGCCCACCAATATGCGCCAGGCGATCATGGATGTGCTGAGCAGCTTCTTCAACGACCCCAGGGCCAACCCCGAGCAGACGGCGCTGCAACTGGAGCGGGCCATGCGCTCGACCCGCAGCGGCACCGGCGCGGAGCAGAAATGACAAAGGCGGACCGGGTCCGCCTTTGAGTCGTCATCTTGGGGTCAGGAGCGATCGTTCTCGTCCTCATCCTCGTCATAGTAGTCGCTGAGCTCTATCCAGAGTCCCAACCCTATCATCACCATGGACCCGAACCAGGTGCCGGTGTTTCCGATGGGGCTGCCCAGCACTATCATCGCGAATGACAAGAACCCCATGCCTGCGTAGGCTTGCAATCTGCCGTAGGAGACCTGCATATTCACACCTCCTTGTTGAATATGGTTCAATTTTTATATTACTCATCGGGCGGGGTGTGAATAGAGCCAGATCACACTTTGGTTACATATGCTGCCAAATGGCCTCCCGATTTGATTATTTTTTCGCCTTGAGTATCATTGGCAGCTGAATTGGTTGAAGGTTTATTATTGATGAGTGCTTTATTCTGCGACGCAACTCATGAGTTGGACGCAATTGGGCTTCGTTGTCCCGAGCCCGTAATGATGGTGCGTAAAAAAGTGCGGCTGATGGCCGAAGGCGAGACCCTGCTGGTCAGTGCCGACGATCCCTCCACCACCCGCGACATCCCCAGTTTCTGCCGCTTCATGGATCACACCCTGATCGCCAGTGAAACCGAGCAGGCCCCATACCGTTATCTGATCCGCAAGGGTCAGTGATCCCACAGCAGGAAGAGCCCATGACAGCCATTACCCGAGTCGGTACCACCCAGCGTTGGTCAGATGTCGTCATTCACAACGGCACCCTCTATGTGGTGGAAGTGCCCGCCACGGATGAAGCCGACATCCATGAGCAGACCCGCGAAGTGCTGACCAGCCTGCAACGCCTGCTGGAAGCCAATGGCTCAGGGGTCGACAAGATCCTGATGGCCAACATCTATCTCAAGGACATTGGCGACATCGCCGCCTTCAACGCCCAGTGGGACGCCTGGATCCCGGCAGGCACGGCCCCGGTGCGAGCCTGCGTGCAGGCCCGCCTCGCCCACGAAGGCTACAAGGTCGAAGTACAACTGACCGCCGCCGTATAAGTCGGCGGGCCGCCTGGATCCTCTCGCCAACACCGCCCCGGTGCGAGCCTGCGTGCAGGCCCGTCTCGCCCACGAAGGCTACAAGGTTGAAGTGCAGCTGACCGCAGCTGTTTAAGGCAGGGTTAGCCCCTCATCCCAACCCTTCTTCCGCAAGGGGGAGAAGGGGGCAAAGAACACGGGCCATGTCCCCATGAAAAAAGCCCCGCCAGATTGGCGGGGCTTTTTTGTTTGAACGAGCCGCAGCGCTATCAGGCGGTTGGAGTCAGGGTGATGGTTACCCGACGGTTCTGGGCCTTGCCTTCGGCGGTGCTGTTGGTGGCGACCGGCTGATCCGGGCCCACCCCGGTGGTAGAGATGCGGCTGCCGGTGACACCCTGGCCGATCAACTGGGCGGCGACGGCGTCGGCACGCTGGGCGGAGAGCTTCATGTTCAGCTCGCGGGAACCGGTGCTGTCGGTGTGGCCGACCACATTCAGGCGGGTCTTGTCGAACTCGGCAACCACCATGGCGACGCCGGACAGGGTGTTGGCACCGGCCGCCTTCAGCTGGGCGCTGGAGCTGTCGAAGGTGACATTGTTCGGCATGTTGAGGATCAGCTGATCGCCGTTGCGGGTCACGCTGACGCCGGTGCCCTGCAGCTTCTCGCGCAACTTGGCTTCCTGCACATCCATGTAGTAACCGATACCGCCACCCAGGGCGGCGCCAGCGGCCACACCGGTCAGGATACCCTTCTTGCGATCCCCCTTGCTGGAGGAGAGCGCGCCCACGGCGGCACCGGTGGCGGCACCGGCCAGCGCGCCCCAAGCACCCTTGGAGGTCTGGGATTCACCGGTGTAGGGATTGGTGGTGCAGCCAGTGATGGCGATGGTCAGTGCAAGGGCGGGAACAAGTTTCTTGAAATGCATGGGACAACCTCTGAAGAAGAATGACTCTGGCCAATGGCCCGGCATTCTACCCGAGAGGGGCGCCAGAGTGTGACGCTCGAAAACAAGAATCACCACGAGGGCGCAGGGCTCCCTCGTGGTGACATGGCAGGCGAGTCAGCCTCACCTCAGTATTTGATTTCCCGGGCCTTCTGACGCCCTTCCTGCTTGTCATGACGGTGATCCTGACGGCAATCGGCATTGCCCACCAGGCCATCGCGGCACTCCTGCTTCTGCTCGCGAGACTCCTGGCGCGTATCCTGGCGAACGTCGCGCGCCTCGCGGCGCTGCTCACCCTGAACGGTGGCCTGGGCGGGCAGGGCGGCGGCCAGCAGCGTGGTGGTGGCCAGCAACATCAATACAGACTTTTTCATAAACACTCCTCGACTCGTTACCCCGACACGGGCACGGCATCTGTGCGATCAAAAGAGATATTTTGGCTCTTCAGGCTGTATCCAGGCTGTACCAGAGGCAAGAGAGCCCTATGACTGCTGACACTCGGCGTGGCAGGGGCAGGTCACCAGATGATCGTTCACCATGCCCACCGCCTGCATGAAGGCGTAGCAGATGGTGCTGCCGACGAAGGTGAAACCCAGCTTCTTGAGCGCCTTGGCCATGGCATCGGATTCGGGTGAAGTGGCGGGAATGTCGCCGTTGCCCTGGCGCTGGTTGACGATGGGCGCACCGCCGACGAAGCCCCACAGGTAGTCCGCAAAATCGATACCCTGCGCCTCGAGCGCCAGATAGGCGCGGGCATTTTTGATGATCGACTGTACCTTGAGGCGATTGCGGATGATGCCGGTGTCCTGCATCAACCGCTCCAGATCCTGCTCATCGAAGCGCACGATGAGGTTGGGATCGAAATCCGCATAGGCGCGATAGTAGCTGTCGGTGCGTTTGAGAATGGTGATCCAGGAGAGGCCCGCCTGCTGGCCGTCGAGGCAGAGCTTGGCGAACAGCTCCCGCGGATCCCGTACCGGCCGCCCCCACTGTTTGTCATGATATTCGATGTATTCCGGGTCCTTGGTCACCCAGGCGCAGCGCAGTTCCATTCTTTGTCTCCTGTGATTGAATCGTCGCCTCTCGGCGGGATTTCGACGATGAGATCAGGCCGCCATCACCCCGGCCCCACCAGGCCGGATGCAGCATTCCCCCACTAATCCCCTGTAATTTCGCCTATTATCCGACCATGCCAGACGGTATACTCCCTCGGTTCACATTCAGCAAATCTTGCTCTGATTTCATTTCGCGCGAAAAACACTATGCAAAAATTCGATGTCAAAACCTTTCAGGGCCTGATCCTGCAGTTGCAGGACTATTGGTCCCGCCAGGGCTGTACCATCATTCAGCCGCTGGATATGGAAGTGGGTGCCGGTACCTCCCACCCCATGACCTGCCTGCGCGCCCTGGGCCCGGAGCCCATCGCCTGCGCCTATGTCCAACCGTCCCGCCGTCCGACCGACGGCCGCTACGGTGAGAACCCGAACCGCCTGCAGCACTACTACCAGTTCCAGGTGATCATCAAGCCCTCCCCCGACAACATTCAGGAACTCTACCTGGGCTCCCTGAAGGAGCTGGGCATGGATCCCGAGATCCACGACATCCGCTTCGTGGAAGACAACTGGGAAAACCCGACACTGGGTGCCTGGGGTCTGGGTTGGGAAGTGTGGCTGAACGGCATGGAAGTGACCCAGTTCACCTACTTCCAGCAGGTTGGCGGCCTCGAGTGCAAGCCGGTCACCGGCGAGATCACCTACGGTCTCGAGCGTCTGGCCATGTACATCCAGGGCGTCGACAGCGTATACGACCTGGTCTGGTCTGACGGCCCCCTGGGCAAGACCACCTACGGCGACGTGTTCCACCAGAACGAGGTGGAGCAGTCCACCTACAACTTCGAGCACGCCGACGTGGAGTTCCTGTTCCACTGCTTCGAGCAGTACGAGAAGGAAGCCCAGAACCTGCTGGCACTGGAAAAACCGCTGCCGCTGCCTGCCTACGAGCGCATCCTCAAGGCCGCTCACTCCTTCAACCTGCTGGATGCCCGCAAGGCCATCTCGGTCACCGAGCGTCAGCGCTACATCCTGCGCATTCGCACCCTGACCAAGGCCGTGGCCGAGGCCTACTACGCCTCCCGCGAGGCGCTGGGCTTCCCCATGTGTCAGCGCACTGAGAACAAGCAAGGTTAAGGAACGGACATGGCACAACATACATTTCTGGTAGAGATCGGCACCGCCGAGCTGCCCCCCAAGGCCCTGCGCTCCCTGGCCGAAGCCTTTGAAGGCAACCTCAAGGCCGAGCTGACCAAGGCCGATCTGGCCTTCGGCGATGTCGAGTGGTTCGCCTCCCCGCGCCGTCTGGCACTGAAAGTATCCGAACTGGCCAGCGATCAGCCGAGCAAGAGCATCGAGAAGCGCGGCCCGGCCGTGGCCCAGGCGTTCGATGCCGATGGCAAGCCGACCAAGGCTGCCGAAGGCTGGGCTCGTGGCAACGGCATCACCGTCGAACAGGCCGAGCGTCTGGTCACCGACAAGGGCGAGTGGCTGGTCCACAACGCCAAGGTTGAAGGCCGCCCGGCCAAAGAACTGCTGGGTGATCTGGTCGCTGCCGCATTGGCCAAGCTGCCCATCCCCAAGATGATGCGCTGGGGCGACAAGACCATCCAGTTCGTGCGTCCGGTGTTCACCGTGACCCTGCTGCTGGATGGCGAGCTGGTGCCCGCCACCATCCTGGGTATCGACTCCGCCCGCACCCTCCGCGGCCACCGCTTCATGGGTGAGAGCGAGATCATCATCGACAACGCCAGCCAATACCCGCAGATCCTGCTGGAAAAAGGCAAGGTAGTAGCCGATTTCATGGCCCGCAAGGCCAAGATCAAGAGCGATGTCGAAGCGGCCGCCGCCGCCTTCGGTGGGGTCGCCGATCTGGACGACGCCCTGCTGGAAGAAGTCACCGCCCTGGTCGAATGGCCGGTGGTGCTGACCGCCAACTTCGAAGAGAAGTTCCTGGCCGTGCCCGCCGAGGCGCTGGTACACACCATGAAGGGTGATCAGAAGTACTTCCCGGTCTACGACAAGAACGGCAAGCTGCTGCCCAAGTTCATCTTCGTCACCAACATCGAGTCCAAGGACCCGAGCCAGATCATCAGCGGCAACGAGAAGGTGGTTCGCCCCCGTCTGTCTGACGCCGAGTTCTTCTTCAAGACCGATCTGAAGCAGACCCTGGCCTCGCGCCTGCCACGCCTCGAAACCGTGCTGTTCCAGCAGCAGCTCGGCACCGTCAAGGCCAAGGTCGAGCGCATCGAGACCGTCGCCGGCTTCATCGCCGAGCGCATCGGTGCCGACGTGGCCAAGGCCAAGCGTGCCGGTCTGCTCTCCAAGTGCGATCTGATGACCAACATGGTCGGTGAGTTCGCCAGTACCCAGGGTGTCATGGGGATGCACTACGCCCGTCATGACGGTGAAGACGAAGTGGTGGCCGTGGCCCTGAACGAGCAGTACATGCCGCGCTTCGCCGGTGATGCCCTGCCGTCCGGTCTGGAAGCCTGCGCCGTGGCGCTGGCCGACAAGTTCGACACCCTGGCCGGCATCTTCGGCATCGGCATGCTGCCGAAGGGTGACAAAGACCCGTTCGCCCTGCGCCGCGCCGCCATCGGTGCCCTGCGCATCATGACCGAGAAGCAGCTGGATCTGGATCTGGTGGAACTGGTTGAAGAAGCGGTACGCGTCTACGAAGGCAAATTGACCAACAAAACCGTCGTCACCGACGTGGTCGACTTCATGCTGGGCCGCTTCCGCGCCGCCTATCAGGACGAAGGCATCGGTGCCGACGTGGTGCTGGCCGTGCTGGCCCGCCGCCCGACCCGTCCGCTCGACTTCGATCGCCGCGTCAAGGCCGTCAGCCACTTCCGCAGCCTGGATGCCGCCCTGGCCCTGGCCGCCGCCAACAAGCGCGTGAGCAACATCCTGGCCAAGGTGGAAGGCGAGCTGCCGACCGTGGTCAAGGCTGAGCTGCTGCAGGATGCCGCCGAGAAGGCGCTGGCCACCCAGGTTGCAGCGCTGCAAGCCGAGCTGGCGCCGCTGTTCGCCGCCGGCGACTACCAGGCCGCCCTCACCCGTCTGGCCGCCCTGCGCGAACCGGTCGACACCTTCTTCAACGAGGTGATGGTGATGGCCGAAGATCCGGCCCTCAAGGCCAACCGTCTGGCACTGCTGAACAACCTGCGCAACCTGTTCCTGCAAGTCGCGGATATCTCGCTGCTGCAGTGATTAGGGTTGAGTAAGTGATATTAAAAACGGCACCTCTTGGTGCCGTTTTTACAGCAAAATGGGATTGATACCATGCAGAAAATTATTGAGTTTAATTTGGGAAGATATAGTCGATTGTCAGAGATTTCTCCTGATGAGGATATAAAAATACAATCCCAAGATGACATCTTATGGCAAGAAATCACAAACAAACTTAGTAATTATTGCATTTTATATAAAAGTTTGTCGGCCTCAGTTGAGGTTAGCTGGTTACCTGTTGTGAAACATAAGAAAGCTCTTGATGAGGTGACAAATAGAATAAGTAATCAAATCACCACTGAGAGTTATGACTCTGATTTTCTCAACCAATTCTCTGCACTATACTTTAAAAAAATACCATTAATAGCAAAAATTGATATTGATGGCACGCTTACAGAATCTGAAGAAGCATTTTTACCAAAAATAATTTTGGAAAAATATCTTTATGATGTATTTATGATCGCTAACCTAGCATCTCCTGGTTCTTGTGACTTTCTGAACATTGAATTCCCAAGAAAAAATGGACATCCAGAAAAACTGTTTCTATCGTCTTACTTCTTCGAATGTATGTATATGGAAAACATAAAAAACCAATCTTTACCAATTCATCAGTTAGATTTTAATTTAGTTATGTTTTGGTATAAGAATGTAAACTCAACACTTAAGACAATATCAGAAACAAACATTGAAAAAGCTTTATTTTCGACCATGCACATTTGTAAAAGAGAAAGCTTCGATGAAACGACCATAGTTTGGATTTTTCATGCTCTAGAAGCTCTTTTTGGCACAAAGATTGGCGAAGGCTTTAGCAATATCATAAATAGAATGGCCCTTCTCCTTGAATTGGATGATAAGCAAAAAGAAAAAACCAAGAAGACCTTAAGAAAAATGTATGATTTCAGGAGCTCTTTAGTTCATGGAGGATACAAAGTACCACACCCAATAAGACCAGTTGATATTGATAATCACATAGAAAATAAAATTATGGATAACCATGAACTCTGTGAAAGTGGATTCAATATGATTATTTCGTCCATACAAAAGATGATTAGTAATAACTGGCAGGATTTATGTATAAATGAAACAATCCAAGGAACGCCTGTAGGTTCGATTAGCCGTCAGGCGTAATCGGACGTTCGCGTAAATGGATTCTCCCGCCATCACGGCCATCCCAAATTTCCCCTCCGGCTGGCGGCCCCTGACTCGCCAAAACAGCCGAAGCAACGGCCTCTCGTTCGTCCGATTACGCTGCGCTAATCGAACCTACAAGGGCGGTGGCTTGGACACATGCTGCCTGGCGCCAATAGACGCCATTTATTTCAGCCAGCGTTGACAAGGCGGCGATAAATACGCGGATCCTTGGTGCACAGCCCACCTTTCCAGATACAGTGGTGCCGTTATCACTTCCATCAAGGATAAGGGAATTAGCCATGCTGGAATCACAGTTGACGACCCTGCACGTGGTCTCGCTGGCGCTCGATTACCTGTGCGAGGAGGCCTCCCCCCAGCAGCAGGAGCGGATCACCGCCGCCCTGCTGGCCCACAGCGCTATCGATGTGACCGACGTGCACAACAACGACGCCCGCATCACCCGCCAGCAGGAGCTGACCGTGTGCGCCAACGGTCTGTCTCACCACCCGGATCTCGGCCTGCAGCTGGGACAGCGCATGCACATCTCCGCCTATGGCCTGCTCGGCTATGCCGCCATCTCCAGCGCCACCCTCGGCGACGCGCTGCAGTTGATGTTTGCCTACCCCTCTCTGCTTGGGACCTACTTCCACCTGCAACTGCGCATCGATGGCGATCTGGCCTGGATCTGTGCCAGTCACTACCGCCAGCGTGAAGACTTGCGCCGCTTCAACATCGAGATGTGTCTGGCGTCGCTGCGCCAGACCTGCAGCGATCTGGTCGGCCAGCCGCTGCCGGTGCGCCGCGCCGAGTTCAGCCAGCCCGAGACGAGCTACGCCGATAGCTACCACGCCAGTTTCGGCCCCCACATTCGCTACGACAGCGAACAGGATGCCTTTGCCATCGACACCCGTGTCCTGATGATGCGGCTGCCGCTGGCCAACCCGGTCACCCACAACGAGATGCTGGTGCGCTGCCGCAAACTCAACGCCGAATTCAACACCCGCCAGCGCTGGCTGGCCCGGGTTCGCGAGCTGCTCGGCACCCAGCTCTCGGCCCCGCCCAGGCTGGAGGCCCTGGCCGACCAGATGCACTGCTCCGCTCGCACCCTGCGCCGTCACCTCTATGAGATGGGCACCAACTACCAGGAGCTACTCGACGATCTGCGCTTCGAGCGCGCCAAGCAGTTGCTGGCGGAGAAGCGCCACGCCATCTATCAGATCGCCGAAGAGCTGGGATTCAGCGAGAGTGCCAGCTTCCGTCACGCCTTCCAGCGGTGGAGCGGTGTGCCCCCCAGCCAGTTTCGCCATTGATGTGCGCATAAAAAGGACAATCAGGCCGTCCAGATTGGCCTGATCTATCCCCTTTTGGCCGCAGCCAGCATTCACATATTTGCAACACTCTCCAACAATGGTGCCGTCACCCCAGCAAAAGGAGAGCCGCAATGCTCACCATCTACAGCGATGATCACCATCTGCACCACGGAAGATGCGAGCTGATCGACGGTCAGTTGATGCCCTGTTTCGAAAAGCCGGAGCGGGCCGATTTCATCCGCGAACGCCTGCTGGCACGCCAGCTCGGCCCCATACAGCCAGCCCGGGATTGGGGACTGGAGCCAATCCTTCGAGTACACGATCAGGGGATGCTCGACTTTCTGCAAGGCGCCTGGGCACGCTGGGCGGCCCTCGGGCAGGAGGGGGATCTGCTGCCCTACACCTGGCCGACCCGTACCCTGCGCCAGCAGAAACCGGACAGCGTGCACGGCCAGTTTGGCTACTACAGCTTCGATGCCGGCGTCCCCATCACCGCCGGCACCTGGCAGGCGGCCTACAGCTCGGCCCAGGTGGCGCTCACCGCCCAGCACCATATCGCGTCCGGTGCCAGCAGTGCCTTTGCCCTGTGCCGTCCCCCCGGCCACCATGCCGCCGCCGATCTGATGGGGGGCTACTGCTATCTCAACAATGCCGCCATCGCGGCGCAGGCCTTCATCGATCAGGGCTATCGCAAGGTGGCCATCCTCGATGTGGACTATCACCACGGCAACGGCACCCAGTCAGTCTTCTATGAACGCAGCGACGTGCTGTTTGTCTCGATCCACGGCGATCCGGCCATCGAGTTCCCCTTCTTCCTTGGCTATGCCGACGAAACAGGGACCGGGGCGGGAGAGGGTTGCAACCTCAACCTGCCGCTGCCCGCCGGCAGCGACTGGCCAGTCTGGAGCGCGGCGCTGGAGCAGGGTTGCCAGGCCATCGACGATTATCAGCCCGAGGTGCTTGTGGTCTCGCTCGGGGTCGACACCTTCGAGCAGGATCCCATCTCGCGCTTCAAGCTGACCAGCCCGGATTACCTGACAATGGGCAAGCGCATTCAGGCGCTGAGCCTGCCGACGCTGTTCGTGATGGAGGGCGGTTATGCGGTGGAAGCCATCGGCATCAATGCCGTGAACGTGCTGGAAGGGTTTGAACAACGCTGATTTGCGACCGTTTTTGCAACATGGAGATTACTGTCATGAAGACACTCACCCGTTTGTATGCCGCCAGCCTGCTGGCTGGCACACTGCTCTCCCCCGTCGCCCAGGCCAAGAGTGGCGAGCTGCATGTCTACAACTGGTCAGACTATATCACCGACCAGGCGTTGACCGATTTCAAGGCCCAGACCAGGATCAAACTCACCTATGACGTCTTCGATACCAACGAAGCGCTGGAGTCCAAGCTGCTGGCCGGCCGCTCCGGCTACGATGTGGTGGTGCCGTCCAACATGTTCCTGGCCAAGCAGGTACAGGCGGGGGTCTTTCTCAAGCTCGATCGCGACAAGTTGCCCAACTGGCAACACCTCGATCCCAAGTTGATGCAACTGCTGCAGACAAACGATCCCGGCAACGAGCACGCCGTGCCCTACATGTATGGCACCGTGATCATGGGTTACAACGTCGACAAGGTAAAAGAGGCGCTCGGTGACCAGGCGCCGGTGGACAGCTGGGATCTCATCTTCAAGCAGGAGTACGCCAGCAAGCTGGCCAAGTGCGGCATCACCCTGCTCGACTCGCCGGCCGAGATCATCCCCATCGCCTTGAACTATCTGGGCTTGCCCCCCAACAGCACCAACCCGGCTGACTACGAGAAAGCCAAGGCGCTGCTGCTCTCTGTCAGGCCCTATATCCGCTACTTCCATTCGTCCAAATACATGAACGACATCGCCAGCGGCGATATCTGCGTGGCCGTGGGCTACTCCGGCAGCTTCTACCAGTTCGGCAACGTCGCCAAGGATGCCGGCAACGGGGTCAAGGTGGCGATGCGCCAACCCAAGGAAGGGGCCCCCATCTGGTTTGACATGCTGGCCATCCCCAAGGATGCCCCCAATGTCGACGAAGCCTACCAGTTCATCAACTTCCTGCTGCAACCCAAGGTCATTGCGCCCATCAGCGACAAGACCGGCTATCCCAACCCCAACAAGGATGGCATCGGGCTGGTGAAGGCCGAGATCCGCGACAACCCGGATCTGGTCCCCACCGCCGCGCAGATGGCACACCTGTTCCCGCTCAAGCCGCTGCCGGCCAAGGCAGAACGGGCACGCACCCGTATCTGGACCGCCATCAAGTCAGGGGTCTGACACAGGCACACCGAAGGGGCCGTCCGGCCCCTTCACTTCAGCCATGCCCTCCAGACGGCCTCCCCCGTCCGCACCAGGACGCCCGTCTCTTCGCCCATAGGCAGCCCATCGATTTAGGCCTATCTTGTCTGGGTGGCCCTGCCAGAGTGACAGGGCCCTCCTCACGAGGTGCAACAATGAAGAGAGCGATCCAGGCCGCCCTGCTGGCCATGACGCTGGTGACCGGGGCCCAGGCGGCCGACAAGGTCACCACAGTGCCGGTGCAATTTGCCAAGGGGGCGCACAGCGCCCAGATGAAGGGCAACTTCAAGGGCTACGACAGCATCAACTACACCCTGGTCGCCAAGGCGGGCCAGACCATGACGATCAGCATCGCTGGCAGCAGCAATGCCAACTTCAACGTCTTCGCACCAGGGGCCGTGCCCGGTGAGGCCGAGGCGCTGGGATCCGGTGCGGTCGGCGAGAAGTGGCAAGGCGCCCTGCCCGCCGCCGGCAAGTACCAGATCCAGGTCTACCAGATGCGCGCCTCCGCCCGCCGCGGCGAACAGGTGCCTCACACCCTGTCGGTCAGCATCCAGTAAGACCCCATATGCGCTCTCGGCTCGTCCGGGCCCGTTCGCCGCAGAGAATGCCGCCATGCCCCCCAGACCGGGATGGGCATGGCGGCGTTGCGCTGTTAGGGTGGGGCATCATTTCATCAACGCGCGAGGCATCATGCAACGCAAGACAATCGCCCTGCTGCTGGCCACTCACCTGCTGGTGGGGGGCGCGGGCTTTGCCGCCGGCATCTATCTGCTGCCGATCCTGATAGCACCGCCCGGCCCGAGCGGCGAGCAGGTGGCGGCCAGCCAGGCGCAGGCGACCTATCAGGGCACCTTCAAGCGAGAGCTCAAGGACAGCGATCGGCTGCACTGGGGAGAGGGCCGGGTGAGCGTCGGGCCCACCGCCATCAGCCTGATGGGCAGACTGGCGCCCGGACCCGACTATCAGCTCTATCTATCGCCGGAATTCGTGGAAACGGAGGCGGATTTTGCTCGCCTCAAGGGTCGGATGGCGCACGTCGGCGCGGTGAAGACCTTCGACAACTTCATCGTGCCGCTGCCGACCGATGTGAACCCGGCCGATTACAACAGCGTGATCGTCTGGTGTGAGACATTTGGACAATTCATTACCGCTGCCCAGTATCAAGATCGCCGATCACCCTGGCTACAGCAGCCATAATGACAGCGCGAAACGCTGCAATACCCCCTCTCGTCTTTGCACCAATCAGGTTTCCGCCTCACCACTGAGCTAGGCTGGTAACTGTCGCGCCAGAGTAGGCTGGCGGACATTCAGGGAGCCGGTATGGCATTTGTATCGCGATGTTTCATGCTGATGATGGCACTGCTGGCCCCCTTTGCCATGGGGGCCAGCGGACCGGATCAGATCACTCTGGTGAGTTCCACCGAGACCAAGGAGTCCATGTACGGGCGCTGGCTCGAACTTATCTATCGCGATGCCTTTACCCGCCTCGGTTATCGCTTCACCTATCTTGGCTATCCCGGTGGACGGGCTCCCTATCTGGCGGCCAGGGGAGAGGTCGATGGCGAGATCCACAGACCGGCGATCTACCAGAGCCAGACCCAGGCCCTGTTGCGAGTGCCGGAGTCTCACTTCCCCCTCTCCTACGAGGTCTACACGGCTCTGCCGAACATACGGCTGTCAGGATGGCAGAGCCTGCAACCGACCTCCTATCGGGTGGAGTACAGGCGCGGAGCCAAACTGCCGGAGATCGAACTCGGCAAAGTGGTCAGCGGGGAACGACTCTCCACCATCGGCACCGTGGCCCAGGGCATGAACAAGCTGCTCAAGGGCCGCAGCGATATCTACGTAGAACAGTCCATGATTGCCCGCCAGGCTCTGCAACATCTGGTGGTTCACTCTGTCGACTACCAACGGATCTACTCCGCCGGCGTCATGATCACGGCGGATTCTTTCGTCTATCTGCACCGGCGCCATCAGAGCATGCTCGGCCCTCTCGCCGCCGTGCTGAAACAGATGAAGCAAGAAGGCGTCATCGAACGATACCGGAAGCTGGCACTGCAAGAGAGTGGCACCACCACCTTGGCGCCTCCCTCTGCCCCCACGTCCCCATAAAAAACGGCGCCGGGGCGCCGTCATGATGACTCGTCCGTCACTCAACTCGGCGGGAAGTGGCCGCCAATGCTGATGACATTGACCTGCTGCAGGGTGCTGTTGAGGGTAAAAGCGACCCTGTGCTCCTGGCTGAGGCGGATCGTGTAGATCCCTTTATTCTTACCGCTCAGCTGCTCGTAGTGCATGTCGCCCACCTTGTCGGCAGCGTTCTTGGGATCGGTACCGCGCACTATCTCCCGGCGCCACTCGTGGTACTTGCTCATCCCCGCAGGGGGCACGGCCACGTGCTTGTCCTTGTTGTAGAGGATGCGGGGTTGCGAGTCATCGATAGTCCATGCCATGGTCGGCTCCTTGTTTAGGCTCAAAAGAGAACCAAAGCATAGTCAAGGCATGGAGAATGGGGATCAATCAGAGCCCAAAATGTTGTCACGGCAGGCGTAGGCCGCCGGGTGTCGGGCTCAGCGCGCGGCTGCCGAGTGCGCGTACCAGCAAAGACGGCGCCCGCAGGCGCCGTCTTTGCTGTTCTCCGGCACACACGCCGGGGGTCATCGGCCTCAGCCGGTGTAGGCAGGCAGCCAGCCCACCATGTTGAGCAGGTGGAAGGCAGCGGTCAGCACCCCGAACAGGATGATCAGGCCTATCATCAGCACCCCGCCCGGCGCCCGGAAGCCTTCGCCCTGTTCCTTGGCCGCCCGTACCTTCCAGGCCAGCAGGGGCGGAATGATGCAGGTCCAGAGGGTGGCGACGGCACCGGCGTAGCCGATGGCCACCAGGAAGCCGAACGGGAACAGCAGGGAGAGCACCAGGGGCGGCAGGAAGGTAGCGGCCCAGGACTTGGCGCGGCCGCCCCGGCTGTTGTCGAACTTGAACAAGTCCGCCAGATAGTCGAACACCCCGAGCCCCACCCCGATGAAGGAGGAGAGGATGGCTGCCATGGAGAAGGCATTGAGGGCGCTCGCCACCGCCTTGGATTCGATGACGGAGCCGAGCGCCTTGAGCAGGGCATCCACGTTGCCCCCCTCGGCGATCACCGGGCCGAACTCGCTGCGGGGCAGGTTGCCAAACACGCTGGCCAGCCAGACGAGATAGAAGGCGAGCGCGATGACGGTGCCCCCCAGGATGGCGCGGCTGGCGCGGCGCTCCTCGCCGTAATAGGCGCGCATGGAGGAGACGGAGTGGTGATAGCCGAAGGAGGTGAGGGCCACCGGCAGCATCACCAGGGCATAGGGAGCATAATGGCTCTCGCTGCCGACCCGATCCAGCAGCAGGTCGAGGCGGATGTTCATGGACATGCCGGAGATGCCGAAGGCAAAGCTCAGCCCCATCAGGATCACCAGCAAGATAGAGATGCGGTCCACCGCCCGGGTGGAGTGCCACACCACCAGGGAGAACACCAGGGTGAAGAGGATGGAGGAGAGCTTGCTGCCGAGCCCGGTCATGCCCTCGATGATGAGGCCCGCCGAGGTGATGTAGGCGTAGAGCAGAATGCCGCCGACGAAGTAGACGCTCAGATTGTTGAGGGCGTTGACCTTGTTCCCCAGCAGATCCCGGGTCACGGTATCGAAGGAGACGCGCAGGGGATAGCCCCTGTAGGACTCCAGCAGCATCCAGCCGGAGACCGTCATCACCACCATGGTCAGCGCCACCGCGAGCATGGACCAGAGGGTCCAGGCGCCCGCCCCCGCACTGGGCAGCCCCAGCATACCGGCTCCGACACAGACGCCGGCAATGATGCATGCCCCGCCCACCAACGATGGTTTATGTTCCATTTATTTCCCCAAAGACGATTGTTGATCTGGTCGCGACCGCGGACCGTTGCATCTGCTACGCCGGTTGTCATCGTAAGATCGCGCTCATCTGTACTATCGGTGCCCAGCCACTTGCTGCTGTATCGGCGGCAGAAGCTGTACTATCGACACTCAGCCGCTTGCTGCTGTATCGGCGGCAGAAGCTGTACTATCGGCGCCCAGCCACTTGCTGCTGCGTCAGCGGCAGAAGCTGTACTATCGACGCCCAGCCGCTTGCTGCTGTATCGACGGCAGAAGCTGTACTATCGGCGCCCAGCCGCTTGCTGCTGCGTCAGCGAGACAAGACGTGGCTGAGGCTGGCTACCGATCTCAAGATGGCAGCAGGGCCGCCATTTTTGAGGGTGAGACTTTACCCTGCATGCCCCCGGGTATCAAACCCGAAGGACGCAGAGAGTGAGGTGCAGGCGGTTTTCCACCAGAGGGGGAGTGGGCAGGAGGCAACGCAAGGGCGCCCGCAGGCGCCCTCTCGATATGACGGGAGGGGGGGCGACTCAGCCCCCATAGACGGGCAGCAGACCCGCCATGGCCAACAAGTGGAAGATGGCGGTCAGCACCCCGAAGGCGATGACGGCGACCACCATGGGTTGTCCCCCCGGCGCCTGGAAGCCGGCCTCTCCCCCCTCACTCTCCCGCGACTTCTTCGCCAGCAGGGCGGGGATGATGCAGGCCCAGACGGTGGCGGCCGCACCGGCGTAGCCGATGGCGACCACGAAGCCAAACGGGAATAGCAATGAGAGCAACAGGGGCGGCAGGAAGGTCACCGCCCAGGACTTGGTACGACCGGCGCGGCTGTTGTCGAACTGGAACAAGTCCGCCAGATAGTCGAACACCCCGAGCCCCACCCCGATGAAGGAGGAGAGAATGGCCGCCATGGAGAAGAGGTTGATGGCCTGGGACACCTGGCTGGACTCGACCACCGAGGCCAGCGCCTTGAGCAGCACGTCCACGTTTCCGCCCTTGGCGATGACGGGGCCAAAGTCGCCGCGGGGCAGGTTGCCGAAGATGCTGAGCAGCCACAGCAGGTAGAGCGCCAGCGCGATCAGGGTGCCACCGAGGATCGCCTGCTTCGCCTTGTGCTCCTCCCCGTAGTAGGCCCGCATGGAGGCGACCGAGTGGTGATAGCCGAAGGAGGTGAGGGCCACCAGCAGCATGGCCAGGGCATAGGGGGCCTGGCGCATCTCCTCGGCAAGGCTGTTGAACAGCAGGGCGGTGTCTATCTTGGCCGCCAGGCCCGACACCCCGAACACGAAGCTCAACACCATGAAGACGATGAGCACCACCGAGATGCGATCCACCGCCCGGGTCGAGTGCCAGACAAACCAGGAGAACGCCAGCACGAACAACACGGAGGCAAGCTGGCTGCCGATGTCGAACAGGCCGCTCAGAATGAGGCCGGACGACGTGATATAGGCGTAGAGCAGAATACCGCCGACGAAATAGACGGTCATATTGTTGAAGATATTTATTTTATGGCCGAGCAGATCCTTGGTAACCGAATTGAAAGAGGCGCTCAACTCATAACGTTTGAATGCCTCCAGCAACATCCAGCCTGAAATAGTCATTATTATCATGGTCAGAATAATGGCCAGGGATGACCATGTGGTCCAGGCACCGGCGCCTGCACTCGGCAGGCCGAGCATGCCGGCACCGACGCACACGCTGGCAATAATACAGGCCCCTCCTGCAACGGATGGTTTGGCTGTCATCTTGTGTTACTCCCAAAAATTCACAGAGCTGTGAAATAAAAGGGGCACCCAATAAGGTGCCCCTGACTCGTTATGCTTCTATTAATTTTTCGCTCTTGCTGGCGGTCGTTTTCTGATGATTGTCGACTTCTTTGAGCCTAGCGGTGAAGTGGCGTAATACCGCCGGTTCGTAGATGAAGTCCAGACCCTTCACGTTGCTGGCGTTCTTCTTCACCTCGCCGAAGGCCTCGATGACGAAGTCCATGTGGGTTTGGGTATAGGTCGCACGGGGGATGGTCAGGCGCAGCAGCTCCGCCGGGCAGGGGTGCTGTTTGCCGGTGGCGGGGTCGCGCCCCAGCAGCAGGGAGCCAATCTCCACCGCCCGGATGCCGGCCACCTTGTAGAGCTCGCACGCCAACGCATGGGCCGGGAACTGATCCGCCGGGATGTGGGGCAGCAGCTTGCCCGCATCCACGAAGGCCGCATGGCCCCCGGCCTGCTGGCACACCACGCCGATGGCCTCGAGGCCATCCACCAGGTACTGCACCTGGCCGATACGATAGGCCAGCCAGTCCTGGCGCATGCCGTCACGCAGTCCCACCGCGAGCCGCTCCATGGCACCCCCTTCCAGGCCGCCGTAGGTCGGGAAGCCCTCCTGCACCACGCACAGGGTGCGGCACTCGGTGTAGACGTCCAGCATGCTGTCGTCCTTGAAGCAGAGCAGGCCGCCCATCTGTACCATGGCATCCTTCTTGGCGGACATGGCGAGACCGTCCGCGTACTTGTAGGACTCCAGGGTGATCGCCTCTATGGACCAGTCGGCGTAGCCGGGTTCGCGCTGCTGGATGAAGTAGGCGTTCTCCGCGAAGCGGGCCGAATCCATGATCACCGGGATGTCGTACTTGCGGGCGATCGCGTATACCGCCTTGAGGTTGGCAATCGACACCGGCTGGCCGCCGGCGGAGTTGCAGGTGATGGTGCTGACGATGTAGGGCACGTTGGCCGGGCCCGCCTCCAGGATCGCCTCCTCCAGTTTCACCAGATCGAAGTTGCCCTTGAAGTCGGCGGTGACCGAGGTATCGAACGCCTCCTGGGTGTAGACGTTCTTGGCCACGCAGCAGTTGATCTGGGTGTGGCCCTGGGTGGTGTCGAAGAAATAGTTGGAAAGCGCCACCATCTTCTTGCGATCCAGCCCCTTCTCCTGCTCCCGCTTCTTGATGAGCACGGGGATGTAGATCTGCTCGGCACCGCGCCCCTGGTGGGTGGGGATGGTGAGGGCATAACCGAAGATGGCCTGCACCGCCTGCTGCAGGGCGTAGTAGCTGCGGCTGCCGCTGTAGGCCTCGTCACCGCGCAGCATGGCGGCCTGCATGTCCTGGGTGATGGCACCTGTGCCGCTGTCGGTCAGCAGATCGATGAACACATCCTCGCTGTCCAGCAGGAAGGGGTTCATGCCTGCGCGGACGATCGCCTCCTCCCGGTAGGCGCGGGTGGTGCGTTTGACCGGTTCGATGACACGGATGCGGAACGGCTCGGGCAGATGCTTGAAGTTTTCCATGATATGAAGATCCATATTTCAATATTCAGGATGAATCTCACCCTCCACCAGAAATAATATTCAGGCAGATATATATGAGTGAGATCAGGGGGCACGTCAGCGTCTCGCCAATCTATTTGGCGAGCAAGCTTGAATGCTATTTAAAATCGGGATGGGTGCGGGCCATCATATTGTCAGCAATATGAAAGACACCGCGAAATATTACAGCGGGAAGAAGAAGGCGATCTTGTGATCCAGGGTGAACCATTTCGGTGAGGCGATCATGGTAGCCATGTTGTTGCTCATCTGGTTGGAATGAATAACGCTCAATTAACGTACTCCATTATGGTGTACGTTAATTGATTGGCAATTATGAAATGAACAATTTGGGATGACGCTAACAGTTTTATCGGCGTCGCTGATCTTCCTCGCCGCCCCCTGGGGCGGCGAGTGCCCAGTCAGTGGCTCAACCCGGGCAACATCTGCAGCAGGTAGGCGCGATCGGACAAGGGAGTCTGGCTGACCCAGGTATCCAGCAGGCCATGGGAGAGCAGCGGCAGCACCAGCAACAACAGGCAGAGCAGGGCCAACAGCCAGGCCGGGCTGAGCCGGCGTTGCCGGGTGCCGAGGTGGAGCGCATCGGCCCGCTTGGGGCAGGCGGCCACGCAGCTCATACAACTGGTGCACTCCAGGCTTCGCACCGCAATCAGCTGATGCACCTGGATGCGCGACGGGCAGGCCCGGCTGCACTTGTCACAGTCGTGGCCCTGGTTTCGCAGGCAACGAGCCGGGTCACGGCGGATGCGCAGGGGCGTGAGCAGCCCGAGCAGAGCCAGCCAGGCGCCATAGGGGCAGAGGTAGCGGCAGAATCCCTGCCTGAAGGCCGCCGTGAGCAGCAGCACCCAGCCCAGACACAGACCGGAGATCAGGGTCAGGTTGAAGAAGAAGGCCCCCATCTTCATGTCGGCGGCCTGATGATAGGGACTGGCGAGATAGCCCGGCAGGGCGGCGGTCGGCACCGCGATCAGCACGATGAACAGCAGGAAAGCCAGCACCAGAAATTTCTGGCCGCGCAGGACGAGATCCAGCCAGCGCGGCGGCGTCCACTCTCCCGGCAGCAGGCGCGCGCGCAGGCCGTGCAGCCACTCCCCCACCAGCCCGAGGGGGCAGAACCAGGCACAGAAAGCCCGCCCCAGCAGCAGAGCCGACAGACAGAGCACCAGCACGGTGACGGTGGCCGCCGGATGGTGGGGATCCACCAGCCCCTGGGTCAGCCAGGCCCGCAGCCCGAGCCCGCCGGCAATGGGCAGGAAGCCGTCCACCACGTCCGGACGCATCAACCAGGGGGTCATCCCCGGCCCGAGCTGCTCGATATGGACGACATATTGCACTGCCACCAATCCCCAGCACAGCATCAACAACTGCCTGGTCGTGGTTCTAAGACGCTGGCTATCCATGGAAGCCAGGATTGGCAGGGGTTGATGTCGCCGCCACAGGGCGAGCCCCGTGGCCACCAGCCCCAGCGCGAGCCAGAGCACGGAGTCCGCCGCCAGCAACCAGAGGACAGCGGCCAGCAACAGGGATAACGTCCAGCCCCAACCACGGCGACGCTGCCATAGCAGCAGGATCAGATAGACCAGACCAGTGGTCATGGTCAGGGCTTCCAACAGGCTCATGCTTCCCTCTCAGTGCTCATCCGAATCGAGGGAGCAGGATAACGAACATCTGAATTGACAATTTTGATCTGCATGGGCAGGGGGAGCGATTTCTCCCCCCTGCCCCACGCTCACGCTTTGCGACGGCCGAACGCGGTTATTGGCGGCTGTTGAACCCTATGCTTTTCGGCTATTGAACAGCGGCTGATCCGATTCGGCCTGCTCGGCCCAGAAGTGAATGTTGAAGCGGGCATCCTCCGACAGCTCGACCCTGTGCCAATACTGGGGCGGACTGGTGGCGAACTCCCCGGCCCGGATCACCAGGCTTATCTCCGGCTCCTCGGCTTGCTCGTCGGCGAAGCCGTGGTAGGTGACGCTGCCCTCCATCACGCAGAGCTGACCGAACACCCCGGCGGCGGTGTTGTGATGGGTCAGCAGGGCGGCGGGCACGTTGTCACGGGTGAAGAAGGGGGTGGAGCGACGCACCACCCAGTGGGACGGGATCAGTTTCATGGACATGGCCATTCTCCTCAATCTGGCCGGGTCATCCCGGCCTTGGCATATTGAACAATCAACGGGGCAGCTGGCGCAGCAGGGGGAAGGCAGCGCTCATCTGATCGCCTCCCACCACAAAACCGCACAGCTCTCCATCGGCACCGCGGGCCTCGGCCACCATACCCAGGTGGTTCCAGCGGCACTGCCAGGCGAGATCGTCGCCCCGGGTGCGGCCCGCCAGTTGCAGCGGGTAGTGCGGTGTCTTCACCTTCACCAGCATGGGGGGCAGGGTCAGTGCCGTCGGGGTGCCGAGCAGGGTCTTGGCCAGGGCGTTGGCCCCCAGCACGATGGGCTGCAGGAAGGGTAGCAGTTCCCCCCGCCATTCAATGCCATCCCCCAGGGCATAGATATGGGGATCGCTGGTTCCCAGGCTGTCATCGACCCGAATGCCCCGTCCCACCTCGAGTCCGGCGTTCTCGGCCAGGGCGAGATTGGGGCGCAGGCCGATGGCGGCGATCACCAGATCCTGCGAGCTGGTCTGGCCGTCATCCAGAGTGACTCGCCAGCCCTCACCGGGCAGCGGATCGATCCCGCTGATGCCCTGCCCCAATTTCAGGCTCACTCCCAGCGCGCGCAGCGCCTGTTGCAGCGGCTGACTCAGGGTCGCTGGCAGCAGGCTGGCGAGCGGGCTGGGAGCCATATCCATCAGGGTGACCGCTTTCCCTGCGCTCGCCATGTCCATCGCCAGCTCGCAGCCGATGAGGCCGGCGCCCAGTACCAGGATGCGGTTGGCCCCGCGGATCCGCTCCTCGGCGGCGGCATACTCCTGCTGGCTGTTGAGGGTGATCAGGTAGTCGCTGCCCGGGATGTCGGGACGCACCGCACTGGCCCCCGTGGCCAGCACCAGCTTGCCGTAGGGATGCTCCCCCTCGGCGGTCTGCACCAGACGGCGAACGGGGTCGATGGCGAGCACGGGGCTGTGAGGCAGCAGCGTGATGCGCTGCTGCTCGGCGAACTCTGCCCCGGAGAGCCGGGTCATGGCGGCGGCGCTGCAATCCCGGCTCACCACGTGGCTGAGATCGGGCTTGTTGTACTCGTCACCACCGTCGGCGGTGATGAGGCGGATGGGCTTCTCACCGTCGAGCTTGCGCAGGCTCTTGACCAGCTGCTGGGCGGCGAAACCGCTGCCGATCACCACTATCTCGTCACTCTTGGGAAGCAGGCTCATACGCAGGCCTCCACCGCGCAGGGTTCGAACACCTCCTTGCCGATGCCGCAGCCCGGGCAGAGGAAGCTGTCCGGCACCTGGGCCCAGGGGGTACCCGGCGCCACCAGCTGATCCGGCTCACCCAACGCCGGGTCATAGACCCACTGGCAGACGGTGCAGAGCATGGCCTGATCGTCATCCCACTCTGCAGCCACCGGTGCGGCTTGCGGCGCCGGGGTCACCGTAGCCGCCATCGCGGGAGCCGGTGCCTTTTCGGCCTGGGTTGTGGTGATCGGACGGGGCGCCTCCAGCGAATGCAGCGCCCACTGGCGAGCGATATGGCGGCCGTGCTCGCGGCATTCGGCCAGGGCAGAACCGTCAGGGCGCCACTTGGCCTTGAGGGAGAGACTGATGTCGAAGCCTGCGTCCATCAGCCGGGTCTGGATGCGATCCACGGCACCACCGGTCCAGCCGTAGCTGCCGAAGGCGGCGGCACGCTTGTTTCTAAAACGCAGGCCGGTGATCTCTTCGAGCATGCCCGCCACCTTGGGCATCATGACGTTGTTCATGGTGGAGGAGCCCACCAGAATGCCCTTGGAGCGGAACACCTGGGTCAGGATCTCGTTCTTGTCGTGGCGCGCCACGTTGTAGATCTTCACCGCCACGCCGGGGTCCACCTCGTGGATCCCCTGGGCGATGGCGTCGGCCATCATGCGGGTGTTGTTGGACATGGAGTCGTAGAACAGGGTGATGCGATCCTCCTGGTAGTTGTCCGCCCACTCCAGGTATTTGAGGATGATCTGGGTGGGATCCTCGCGCCAGACGATGCCGTGGGAGGTGGCCACCATGCTCACCGGCAGGTTGAAGCCCAGCACCTCCTTGATCTTGGCAGTCACCAGCGGGCTGAACGGGGTGAGGATGTTGGCGTAATAGCGCTGGCACTGCTCCATCAGCTCGGTCTGATCCACCTCGTCGTTGAACAGGTGCTCGTCGCAGTAGTGCTGACCGAAAGCGTCGTTGGAGAAGAGCACGGCATCCTCGGTCATGTAGGTCATCATGCTGTCGGGCCAGTGCAGCATGGGAGTCTCGATGAACACCAGTTGCTTGCCGTTGCCGATATCCAGGCTGTCACCGGTCTTGACCGGCTGGAAGTTCCACTCCGGGTGGTGATGGTGACCGGTGATGGAGTCGATGGCGTTGTGGGTGCAGTAGATGGGGGTGCCGGGGATGCGGGCCATCAGCTCGGTCAAGGCACCGGCGTGGTCCTCTTCGGCGTGGTTGATCACCACATAGTCGATGGAGGCGAGATCGATCTCGGCGGCCAGGTTCTGCACGAACTCGCGGCTGAATTTGTGATCGACGGTATCGATCAGCACGTTCTTCCCTTCACGGATGAGGTAGCTGTTGTAGCTGGTGCCCTTGTGGGTCTTGTACTCGGTGCCGTGGAAGTCGCGCACTTCCCAATCCCGTTGACCGACCCAGTGGATGTTGTTCTTGACGTGAATGCTCATCTGGCTGTTCCTTGAATGCAAAGTGTATGTTCGACTGAACTGGCTATTGCAGCGGACGTGCCAACTTGTAACTCATTGTTTTTAAACAACACACACATCAATCATTGTCATTAAGACACTTCGTCATTATAGTCAAAACAACAAACACACTGTCATTTGGACAATTACCGTGATCTCGACCGACAGCCTGGCGCGCATCGCCCTCGACCTGCAACTCGGCATCTCCCATCAGGACAGATTCCATCGTCTGATCCAGAGCGTGCGCAGCCTGCTTAACTCCGATGCCTCGGCCCTGCTGCGCTACGAGGGGGGGCAGTTCGTGCCGCTCGCCATCGACGGCCTGATGCAGGACGTGCTGGGGCGCCGTTTCGCCTTGCGGGATCATCCGCGCATGGAGGCCATCGCCCGCGCTGGCGACGTGGTGCGCTTCCCCGCCGACAGCTTGCTGCCCGACCCCTATGACGGCCTGATCCCGGATCACGACGACTTCAAGGTACATGCCTGCGTCGGCCTGCCCCTGTTCGCGGATCAGACGCTGATCGGCGCCCTGACCATAGACGGCATGAACCCGACCCAGTTCGACGACATCAGCGACGAGGAGCTGCGGCTGGTGGGCGCCCTGGCGGCGGCGGCCCTCAGCAACGCCCTCTTGCTGGAGCGGCTCGCCCGCCAGAGCAGCGAACCCATCGCACCGGGCCCGCAGGCCGGCCAGGGCCAGCCGGAGATGATTGGCCAGTCCCCCGCCATGGCGAGGTTGCGCCACGAGATAGAAGTGGTGGCGAGTTCGGAGCTGAACGTGCTGATCCTGGGGGAGACGGGGGTCGGCAAGGAGCTGATCGCCAAGGCGGTGCATCAGGGCTCCCAGCGGGCTGACAATCCCCTGGTCTACCTCAACTGCGCCGCCCTGCCCGAATCGGTGGCGGAGAGCGAACTGTTCGGGCATGTGAAGGGGGCCTTCACCGGCGCCATCCACAACCGGGCGGGCAAGTTCGAACTGGCGGACAGGGGCACCTTGTTTCTGGACGAGATCGGCGAACTCTCCCTGGCGCTGCAGGCCAAGCTGCTGCGGGTGCTGCAATACGGCGATCTGCAGCGCATCGGCGACGATACTCCCCTCAAGGTGAACGTGCGCATCCTGGCGGCCACCAACCGGGATCTGAAGCAGGCTGTGGTAGAGGGGGCCTTCCGGGCCGACCTCTACCACAGGCTGAGCGTGTTCCCGATCCATGCCCCGGCCCTGCGGGAGCGCACCGGCGACATCCCCTTGCTGGCGGGTTACTTCTGCGAGCGCTGCCGGGTCAGCCTGGGGCTGGAGCGGCTGCGCATCCAGCCCCAGGCCCTGCAACTGCTCGAGCACCACGACTGGCCGGGCAACGTGCGGGAGCTGGAACACGCCATCCATCGCGCCGCCGTGCTGGCGCGGGCCGAGCAGGGCAGCCAGACCCCCAGCCTCGCCAGCCACCACTTCACGCTGGGAAACGGTGCCCCGCCGTCCACCAGCCCCAGTGTGACGCCCATCCAGCCACCCTTGCCCGCAGGCCTGGGGCTGCGCGCCGCCACCGACGCCTTCCAGCTCGCCCTGATCGAGCGCACCCTGGCCGCCCACAATGACAATTGGGCCGCCACCGCCCGGGCCCTCGAACTCGACAGCGGCAATTTGCACCGCCTCGCCCGGCGGCTCGGCCTCAAGGCCTGACCCTCCTGCAGCAGACGATAAATCCCAAAAACAAAAACCCCCTCGCGAGGGAGGGGGTCTGGGGCAACCGGGGTGGGGTCAGCGCAGGGATTTGACCGAGCTGCGCACGATGAGCTCGGGCTGCACCGTCATGGACTCCACTTCCAGCTCCTTGTTGCGGATCCGGCTCACCAGCTGCTGCACCGCCAGCAGACCGAGTTCGGCCTTGGGGTGACGGATGGTGGTCAGCGGCGGGCTGGAGAAGCGCGCCATCTCGATGTCGTCATAGCCGATCATGGAGATGTCGTCCGGCACCTTGACCCCGGCTTCCCAGGCGGCGCAGATGGCACCGATCGCCATGGGATCGTCGAAGGCGAAGACGGCGGTGGGACGCGGCTGGAGTGCCAGGATGCGCTGCATGGCATCGTAGCCGCTCTGGCTCTCGTAATCCCCCTCGAAGATCTGCTCGTCCTTCAGGGTCAGTCCCTGCTCGGCCAGGGCGTCGCGCACCCCGTCCAGTCGCTGCTGGGTGGTGGGCTTGGCGAGATGGCCGGTGATGCAGACGATCTCCCGGTGGCCCAGCTCCAGCAGATGGCTCACCGCCAGACGCGCGCCGATGCGGGCGTTGTCGTTGATCACGTTGGCAAAATCACACTCGTTGCCCCAGTCCAGCACCACCTGCGGCACATTCTTGTGGATCCGCAGCATGTCCCGGAACTGGGTATCGATGTCGGTCCCCAGCACCAGCAGACCATCCACCCGCTTCTCCATCAGCATGCGCAGATAGTGCTGCTGACGGGGCGGCTGGTTCTCGGTGTTGCACAGGATCAGGCTGTAACCCTGCTCGAAGCAGTAGGCTTCCACTCCCTGTACCACTTCCGCGAAGAAGGGGTTGGCACTGGTAGTCACCAGCATGCCAATGGTCTTGGTCGAATTGATCTTGAGACTGCGCGCCACCGAGTTGGGCGCGTAGTTCAGCTCTGCCACCGCCTCAAGCACCTTCTGGGTCGCGTCTTCGCTGACCCGGCGGGTGTGATTGAGTACATGTGAGACGGTGGAGATGGATACGCCTGCGCGCGAGGCGACATCCTTGATAGTTGCCATCTCTGTCTCCTGAATAACAAAGGCGGAACAGTAGCAGATTTCCCGAATAAAGGCTTGGTTTTAACGGGCACTGCCAGTGAATTGTCAATCTCGGCTAATCTAGGCGGTCGTTTCTATTTGCGCAAACGAATTTTGGTCAAAATGAGAGCAGGCGCAGAACGAAATGTCGTCAGTTTTTTACTCTGAAAATTGTCACCATGACAATTTGTTGTCAGTATGTTAACTGGCGTTGGCGATATTAAATTCCACAAACGAAACTTAAACAGGGCTTTTGTTTCATAAAACCCCTGCCCTACCCGCTCCGGTTAGTATCTTTAACATCTTGTTATTGCCTGGCGAGGAATGATAGAACCTTACCTATTACCGGGCCCGCCGGATACAGGCTCGGAATGATGCCCATAAAACGAAACAATTCACTGATTAAGGGACGAATCAATGCATAACTTCAGTAAAATTGCAGTCAGAGCAGCGGTTTCTTTGGCTCTGTTTGGCTCGGTTTCCATCGCCAATGCCGCCGATACCATCAAGATCGGCATCGCCGGCCCCCTGACCGGCCCGGTCGCCCAGTACGGTGACATGCAGTTCACCGGCGGCAAGATGGCGGTCGAGCAGATCAACAAGGCGGGTGGCATCAAGGGCAAGCAGATCGAAGCCGTCATCTATGACGACGCCTGCGATCCCAAGCAGGCCGTGGCCATCGCCAACAAGGTGATCAACGACGGCGTCAAGTTCGTGGTCGGCCACCTCTGCTCCGACAACACCCTGCCCGCCTCCGACATCTATGAAGATGAAGGCGTGCTGATGATCACCCCGGCCTCCACCAACCCCAAGATCACCGAGCGTGGCTACCAGCTGACCATGCGCACCATCGGTCTGGACAGCGATCAGGGCCCGACCGCCGCCAAATACATCATCGAGCAGGTCAAACCCCAGCGCGTGGCCGTCATCCACGACAAGAAGCAGTACGGTGAAGGCATCGCCTCCAGCGTGAAAGCCGCACTGGACAAGGCCGGCGTCAAGGTCGTGGCCTTTGAGGGCATCACCGCCGGGGACAAGGACTTCTCCGCCCTGATCGCCAAGCTGCAGAAAGAGAACGTGGACTTCGTCTACTACGGTGGCTACCACCCGGAACTGGGTCTGATCCTGCGCCAGGCTGGCGAGAAGGGTCTGAAGGCCAAGTTCATGGGTCCGGAAGGGGTGGGTAACAAGGACATCTCCGCCATCGGCGGCCCGGCTTCCGAAGGCCTGCTGGTCACCCTGCCGAACAAGTACGACCTGGTGCCGGCCAACGCCCCCATCGTCGCCGCGTTCAAGGCCAAGGGTCAGGACTCCTCCGGCCCGTTCGTCTGGACCACCTATGCCGCGGTACAGACCCTGGCTGCCGGTATCGCCAAGGCGGGTGAGGATGATCCCGCTGCCGTGGCGGCTGCCATCAAGGCCGCGCCGATCGACACCGTCATGGGCCCCCTGAGCTGGGCACCGAACGGTGACCTGAAAGGCTTCGAGTTCGGCGTCTTCCAGTGGCACGCCGACGGCACCTCCACTCAACTCAAATAATCTGCCGGTCGGGGGTGACAAGCGTCACCCCCTCCTTTCTTTGCGGGCAAGTACAGGGAACGCAGTATGTCCGAACACCTTCTTTATCTGGTTCAGCAGCTGCTGAACGGATTGACCATAGGTAGCACCTATGCGTTGATCGCCATCGGCTACACCATGGTCTACGGCATCATCGGCATGATCAACTTCGCCCACGGCGAGGTCTACATGATCGGGTCCTATGTCGCCTTCATGGTGATGGCCGCCCTCATGATGATGGGCATCGACAGCACTGTCCTGCTGCTGGGAGGCGCCTTCCTGGTCAGCATCATCATCACCGGCAGTTATGGCTGGACCATAGAGCGGGTCGCCTATCGCCCGTTGCGAGGCGGCAACCGCCTCATCCCTCTCATCTCCGCCATCGGCATGTCGATCTTCTTGCAGAACATGATGCGGATGGCCCAGGGCTCGCGTGACATCGCCATGCCCAACCTGATTTCCGGGGGCTGGTCCCTCGGCGCCGAGGATGGCTTCCAGGCCAGCCTCTCCTACATGCAGCTCATCATCTTCGTGGTGACCTTCGTCACCATGCTGGCGCTGACCCAGTTCATCGGCCGCTCCCGCATGGGCCGCGCCTGCCGCGCCTGCTCGGAAGACATCAAGATGGCCAACCTGCTGGGGATAGACACCCACGTGGTCATCTCCATCACCTTCGTGCTGGGGGCCACCCTGGCCGCCGTGGCCGGGGTGCTGCTCGGCATGTATTACGGCGTGATCAACCCCTACCTCGGCTTCATGGCCGGGCTGAAGGCCTTCACCGCCGCGGTATTGGGCGGCATCGGCAGCATTCCTGGCGCCGTCATCGGCGGCCTGCTGCTCGGGGTGGTGGAAGCCCTCACCGCTGGCTACCTCAGCACCGAATACAAGGATGTGATGGCGTTCGCCCTGCTCATCTTTGTGCTGCTCTTCATGCCGACAGGCATCCTGGGCCGCCCGGAGGTCGAAAAGGTATGATGCAACATCAATTTATTCATGCACCTATCACCTGTCTGATGCCGCTGTTCATGTCCATATGCAGCATCCTGGGTCGCCCGGAGGTCGAAAAGGTATGATGAAACGTCAATTTATCCATGCCTGCATCTCCAGCCTGATGCTGCTGGTGCTCTCCTTCTGGCTGCTCGGCTTCAAGCTCGAGACGGAAGGCTCCCGCCTGCTGGTGGTGAGTCGCCTCGATGTCTCCCTGGCCTGGCTGCTGGGGGGCACCACCATCGTCTTCTGGTTCCAGATGCTGCGCGGCCAGATTTCCAAGCTGTTCCAGGCCTCCATCAGCGGCTTCTCTGTCGGCTTCACCAAGCTGGTGCTGCCCAGCCCCGAGGAGGCCCCCAAGCTCTACAACCTCACCGCCGTGCTGGTGCTGTTGTTCGCGGTGAGCTGGCCCTTCATGGCCTCCCGCGGGGCCATCGATCTCGCCACCCTGGCGCTCATCTACATCATGCTGGGTCTGGGCCTCAACGTGGTGGTGGGCCTCGCCGGCCTGCTGGATCTCGGCTACGTCGGCTTCTACGCGGTCGGTGCCTACAGCTATGCCCTGCTCAACACCTACTTCGGTCTGAGCTTCTGGGAGTGTCTGCCCATCGCCGGTCTGATGGCGGCCACCTTCGGCTTCCTGCTCGGCTTCCCGGTGCTCAGGCTGCGAGGGGACTATCTGGCCATCGTCACCCTGGGCTTTGGTGAGATCATCCGCATCCTGCTCAACAACATGACCAGCCTGACCGGCGGCCCCAACGGCATCTCCGGCATTCCCAAACCGACCCTGGGGGGCCTGGAGTTCAACCGCACCGTCAAGGACGGGGGCTTCGAGACCTTCCACGAGTTCTTCGGCATCGCCTACAACGCCAACCACAAGGTGATCTTCCTCTACCTGATGGCACTGGTGCTGGTGATCGCCACCCTGTTCGTCATCAACCGCCTGCTGCGCATGCCGCTCGGCCGCGCTTGGGAGGCGCTGCGGGAAGACGAGATCGCCTGCAAGTCCCTGGGCCTCAACCCCACCATCATCAAGCTGACCGCCTTCACCATCGGCGCCTGCTTCGCGGGGTTCGCCGGCAGCTTCTTCGCCTCGCGCCAGGGCTTCATCAGCCCGGAATCCTTCGTGTTCATCGAGTCGGCCATCGTGCTCGCCATCGTCGTGCTCGGCGGCATGGGCTCCCAGATCGGCGTGGTGCTGGCCGCCATCGTCATGACGGTGCTGCCGGAGCTGGCCCGTGAATTCAACGAATACCGCATGCTGATGTTCGGCCTGCTGATGGTGTTCATGATGATCTGGCGACCCCAGGGTCTGTTGCCCATGAGCCGTCCCCATCTGGAGATCCGCAAATGAGCAGCCATCAAAGATTGCCGACAGTCCCCGCACTGTCGATGCGCTCCCTTGCAGGAGTGCTGCCCATGAGCCGTGCCCCCCGTATGCTGGAGATCCGCAAATGAACAATCATCAGAAGTTGTTGGAAGTCTCTGATCTGTCCATGCGTTTCGGGGGATTGCTGGCGGTCAACGGCGTCAAGCTGGACGTGGACAAGGGGGAAGTGATCTCCATCATCGGTCCCAACGGCGCGGGCAAGACCACCATCTTCAACTGCCTGACCGGCTTCTACCGTCCGAGCGGCGGCGTCATCCGCTACCGGGGAGAGGAGATCCAGGGGCTGCCCGGCCACCTCATCGCCCGCAAGGGCATAGTGCGGACATTCCAGCACGTTCGTCTGTTCAAAGAGATGACAGCAGTGGAAAATCTGCTGGTAGCCCAGCATCGCCACCTCAATACCAGCTTCATCGCCGGTCTGTTCAAGACCCCGTCCTTCCGCCGCGCCGAGAAAGAGGGGCTGGAGCAGTCCGCCTTCTGGCTGGAGAAGGTGGGCCTCAAGGAGCTCGCCAACCGCGCCGCCGGCAACCTGGCCTATGGTCAGCAGCGTCGCCTCGAGATCGCCCGCTGCATGGCTACCCGTCCCGACCTGCTGATGCTGGACGAACCGGCTGCCGGCCTCAACCCCAAGGAGACCGATGAGCTCAACGAGCTTATCTCCAACCTGCGGGACGAGTTCGGGGTCTCGGTGCTGCTCATCGAGCACGACATGAAGCTGGTGATGGAGATCTCCAACCGCATTTTCGTGGTCAACCAGGGCACACCGCTGGCTCACGGCAAGCCGGATGAGATCCGCAGCAACCCGGACGTGATCAAGGCCTATCTGGGCGAGTCATAGGAAGAAGCAAGATGTTAGAACTTCGCAACGTATCGACCCATTACGGCAAGATCCAGGCGCTGCACGATGTCAGCGTCGAAGTCAAAGAGGGCGAGATAGTCACCCTGATCGGCGCCAACGGCGCCGGCAAGACCACCCTGTTGATGACGCTCTGTGGGGAACCCAAACCCAGCAGTGGCAGCATCTGGTTCGAGGGGGAGCAGATAGACTCCCTCACCACCGCCAGCATCATGCGCAAGGATATCGCCGTGGTGCCGGAGGGGCGCCGCATCTTCTCCCGCCTGACGGTGGAGGAGAACCTGATGATGGGAGCCTTCTTCGTCGACAAGCAGGAGCAGAACGGGCTGCTGGATCAGGTGTTTACCATGTTCCCCCGGCTGCATGAGCGACTGGAGCAGCGGGCCGGCACCATGTCGGGGGGCGAGCAGCAGATGCTGGCCATCGGCCGCGCCCTGATGAGCAAGCCGCGCCTGCTGCTGCTGGATGAACCCTCCCTGGGGCTGGCCCCCATCATCATCCAGCAGATCTTCGACATCATTCTGAAGCTGCGGGATCAGGGCATGACCATCTTCCTGGTGGAACAGAATGCGAACCAGGCCCTGCGGCTCGCGGATCGCGGCTATGTGCTGGAAAACGGCCGGGTGGTGCTGCAAGACACCGGTGCGGCCCTGCTGGCCAACCCGGCGGTGCGCCAGGCCTACCTCGGTGGCTGACCGCCCAGATAGGTTCACCCGGGTCGCCCAGCCAGGATGAGCCGCTCCCCTTCAGGGCCGGATCGCCACCACTTCTGGTGCGATCCGGCCCTGCCATTCATCGAGACCCGGGCGGTGCAAGATGGCCGTCAGGTCTGCTACGACAAGCACAGCCATCCCCACTTCTCCATCGGCGCCATCACCGGTGGCCACAGCCACTACCTCAACCAGCGCAGCCGACAGGAGGTCGGTACCGGCAGCCTGGTGCTGATGAACCCGGAGGAGGTGCATGCCTGCAATCCCATCGCGGATCATCCCTGGTCCTATCTGATGTTCTATCTCGACACCCGCTGGCTGCACGATCTGCAGCAGGAGGCGGGGCTCGGCGGTGACTTTCGTCCATTCGACATGACCGCCAGCCGTGACCCCGTGCTGTATCTGGGGTTGCAACAGCTGCATCACCAGCTGGTGGAGGGTCGGGACCCGCTGGCCAAGGAAGTGGCCTGCCAGATGTTCGGCCACCAGCTGCTGACCAGGCTCACCCCTGCCCGCTGGGATGACAGGCCGCCACTGCACCTGCAGCGCGCCGCCGAACTGATGCAGGATGAGAGCACCAATCCGCTCAGCCTGCAGCAGCTGAGTGCCGTCGCCGGGCTCAGCCCCTCCCACTTCGTACGCGCCTTCAATCACCATTTCGGCATGACCCCCCACGCCTATCTGCTCGACAGGCGCGTACGCCACGCCCGCCAGCTGCTCAGACTGGGGCACCCCCTGGCCGAGGTGGCGCTGGCGAGCGGCTTTGCCGATCAGGCCCACTTCCAGCGCCAGTTCAAACGGCGGGTCGCCGCCACCCCGGGGCAATACAGGTTGCAGTTCAGCCCTCTGCAAACAACAGATAGCCGGCACTGAGCAGCAGCAACAGGGCCATGACGCGGTTGAACCAGCGCAATCGCCGGGGGCTGAGCAACGCCTGTTGCAGGCAGCTGCCGACATAGGCCCAGCAGGCGATGGAGCCGAGACAGATCACCAGATACAGCGCCGTGAACACCACCATCTGACCCCACCCACCCGCGCCGCCGTAGGCCCCCATGCCCATGCTGGCGGCCAGCCAGGCCTTGGGGTTGAGCCACTGCATCAGGGCGCCATACCAGAAGGCGGGCCGTTGCCCTGACTCCCCCTCCAGTTCTCCCCCGCTCCTGACCAGCTGCCAGGCCATATACCCCAGGAAGAGAATGCCACCCCAGTGCAAGGCACCGACCACCAGGGGCCAACGGGACAGAAGGGCCCCCAGACCCAGCCCCATCAACAGGAGCAGCAGGATGAAGCCCAGGGTGGCTCCGACCACGTGGCGCAGGCTTGCACGAAAACCGTGCTGGGCCCCGCTGCCGAGAGCGACCAGGTTGACCGGGCCGGGGGAGATGGACATGGCGAGAGCAAACCCGCACATCGACAGTAACAGACTCATTTCCATGAAGAGGACTCCTTGCTGATTGAATGTCGTCAGCCTACGGAGCCGGGGATGAGGGGTATTGAAGGAAATTGCGCTCGAGCGGTCATTCACAAAAAGCCCCGCCAGAGGGCGGGGCTTGCGCGGGATCTGCGCCAGGCTCAGGCGATCTGCCATCCCTTGGCGCTGTGGCGCTGGTTCAGGAAGTCGGCGTAGCGACCCCGTAGCGAACAGAGCTGTTCGTGGGTGCCGGACTCAGCCACCCTGCCGGCTTCCAGCACCACAATCTGGTCGGCCATCGCCACGGTCGACAACTGGTGTGCGATGACGATCAGCGTGTGTCTGCCACGCAATCGTGCCAACGTCTCGGCGATGGCGGCCTGATTCTCCGCATCCAGCGCGGCGGTTGCTTCGTCCACCAGCAGTATGGGGGCTCCCTTGATCAGAGCGCGGGCGATGGAGATGCGCTGCCGCTCGCCACCGGAGAGGCGGGCACCGCCCTCCCCGACCTGCGAATCCAGCCCCTGCGGCAGGCGCGAGACGATCTCGGCCACTCCTGCCTGTCGGGCCGCCTCCATGACTTCGGCGTCCGTTGCATCCGGTTTGCCGATGCGGATGTTGTCCGCAATGCTGCCCTGGAACAGATAGGTACTCTGGAAGATCTGGCTGATCTGGCCAGCCAGGCTGGCGCTGTCGATGGCGCGCACATCGGTGCCACCGATGCGCACACTCCCCTCATCCACGTCGAAAAAGCGCGCGATCAGCTGCATCAGGGTGCTCTTGCCCGAACCCGATGCTCCGACCAGCGCCACCATCTGCCCAGGCGCGATGCACAAGTCCACCCCACGCAGCACCTCGGGCGCCCCGGCGCCATAGGAGAAGCGCACATCCCGCAGCTCCACGGAGCCATCGGACGGCGCCTCGCCGTTGACCGGCTCCGGCAGGGGTTGCTCGTCCATCACCTCGGCGACTGCCTCGAGCTGACCCCGCGCACTGCGCAGCACTTCCCCATAACCGGCGATGTCCAGCAGCGGATCGATGAACCGGTTGACCAACAACAGGGAGACCATGGTGGTGATCGCCACCTCGCCCTGCCACTGCGTTCCCAGTTGGCTGTTCAGCCACATGACGGCCGTGATGAACAGGGCCGCAAACACGGCCTGCACCGCCCAGCTGTTGAGCACCACAGAGGCGGTAGAGGCATAGATCAGCCGCGAGCCGGCCGCGTACTGTTTGTCGATGGCACGCTCCAGAAAGCCCATGCTGTCCCCCTTGCCACTGAAGGCCCGCAGCATCGACTGGGCCTGGGCGAACTCGACAATGCGCTGGCTGGTATGCGCTGCATGGTTGTGGAATGCGGCGTCGGCACGGCTGCCGAGGCGAGCGCTGATGACGAAGACTCCGGCCAGTATGGGCAGGGCCACCAACATGATGAGGCCGAGGGGCCAGTGCAGAACCAGCAGGGCCAGCACCAGTACCAGCGGCGTGACCAGACCGCTCAGAATAGGGGTAAACAGGTGGCCGGGCAGTTCGGACAGCTCAAACATGCCGTGGGTCATCACATGGTTGAGCCGTGCCGTGTTCTGCGGGGTAAACCAGCCCACCGGCAGACGGGCGATGTGATCGCCAATCCGGTGGCGGCAACCCTGCAACACCGCCACCCGAACCGCCACGCTGGCCTGCTCGACCCGACGACGCCAGGCCCAGCAGAGCAGCAGCCCTGCCGCCAGCGCAGTCAACCAGAACCCGGCCCCCCGCACATCATGCGCCAGCAGGCGTTCGAGCACGGGCACCAGAAGCGTGAGAGTCAGGCCGTTCAGGATGCCGAGGGTGATGGCCATCCAGCCATAACGACGGAAAACATGGGCATCTTCACCCAACAGTCGAAGGAAAGTCATGAGCATGGTTATACCGCCATCCGTTGTTGATCTTGCTGTTCATGTCCACCCAGCGCCCACAGGCGAGCGTAGCGGCCACCCTGCGCCAGCAGCGCGTCGTGACGACCCTGCTCGACGATGGCTCCGTCTTCTACCACCAGGATGCGATCGGCATGCATCACGGTATCGAGCCGGTGGGCGATCACCATCAGAGTCCGCCCCTTGGCGAAGCGGGAAAGGGCCTGATGGATGGCCACCTCGTTCTCGGCGTCGGCTGCGGCGGTCGCCTCGTCCAGCACCAGAACGGGCGGATCCAGCAGCACGGCGCGGGCTATGCTGACCCGTTGGGCCTCACCGCCGGAGAGCTGAGCATCCTCGCCGATGACGGAGTCATAGCCCCGTGGCAGGCTCAGGATGCGCTCGTGGATATTGGCGGCCCTGGCGGCCTCTTCAATCTGCTGATAGGTCGCGTCGGGAAGACCGAGCGCGATGTTGTCACGCACGCTGGCGTGGATCAGACGCACCTCCTGCAGCACGAAGCCTATGTGTCGATACAACTCACGGGTATCCAGGTTGCGTAAATCCACCCCACCCAACGTGATGCGCCCCTCGCTCGGATCGAAGAAGCGCAGCAGCAGGCGGGCCAGCGTGGACTTGCCCGCACCGGATGCCCCCACCACGGCCGTCACAGTACCGGCGGCCAGGGTGAAGCTCACCTTGTCGAGCGCCTTGTGGCCACCGTCATAGGCATAACTCACCTCTTCGGCGCAAACCTCTACCCCCCTCGGGTGCTCAACCTCGTCATAAGCGGGTTGCTCCAGCTGCGGCGTCTGCAACAGAGTCTGGACCCGCCCCGCGGCAGCCTTGGCGGGCTCCAGCCCGTGGGCCACAAACACCAGCAGCATCAGGGGTGCCGAGATGCAGGGGGCGACCAGCACGAACGGCAACACTTCCACCGGCGCCATCCAGCCGAGACCGACAAAGAGGGTACCGGCAGCCAGCACGACCCCCAGCACGGCGACGGGGGACATCAGGGCATTTGCGATGGCCATGATGCCCAGCATCGGCTTCAACAGGCCGAGGAAGGCTTCCAGAAAGCTCTCCACCGCCGTCCGGTAGTTGCCGTGCGCCTTGCCGCTGGTGCCGAAGGTCTTGATCACCGGGATCCCGTTGACGAACTCCACCACGGCATCGTTCACCCTGGCCTGGCCTTCACCAAAGGCACGGGTCTGCGCCTCGCTGAACTTCATGGCCGAACCGATCAACAGAAAGCCGGCGACGTAGGGCAGAATGGCGACCAGAGCCAACCCCCAATGCATCGCAAAGAGATAGACGAGTGACGCCAGGATGGCCCCCAGGGCTCGGCCCAGGGTGGTGTAGAAGTGGGCAGTCAGCTCGTGCAGGGTGCCGATGTCGTCCTGCATCGCCTGTTTCACTTCACCGGATGCGTGGGAGGTGAACCAGCCGAGAGGCACCCGGGCCAGACGGCGCGCCGCGGCAAGCCTCAGATGACGGGTGATCCTGTTGTCTGCCACATGGGCGCAGGTCTCCGCTACCAGCGACAGCAACAGACCGAGGAACAGGCCGACGAGGCTGAACATCACCATCAGCCACACCTCTCCCTTCAGCAGGGCCAGGCTCTGTACCACAGACTCCTCGCCGCCGAGCACGAACCGGGCGATTTGGGCTATGCCAGCAAGGGGGGTCAAGGTCAGCGCCGCGCCCAGGCCTGCCAGCAGGGCGGCCACGATGAGACGACCATTGATGGGCTTCAATATCTGACCCAGTGGATCCGGGGTGTTTGGCAGCGTCTCTGCCAGGTTACTGGTACTCATAGGAACTTCCTGAAGGCTTGTGCAAGGGGGCATGGATCTGGGCGGTACGCTCGGCGAGGAAGCGCTTTGGCGGAGCCCCGACCGCCTTGTGGAACATGGTGATGAAGGCACCAGAGCTGTCGTAACCAAGCTCGTCTGCAATGGCCTGGATCAGCCGACCCTGGGCCAGCATCGGCAAGGCGGTGATCACATGCATCTGACGGCGCCAGCGGCTCACGCTCAGACCGGTCTCGGCACTGAACAGGCGCGACATGTTGCGCTCGCTCATGCCGATCCTGGATGCCCATTGCTCGAGCGTCGCCCGGTCGGCGGGGGCGGCCAGCATACCGTCCGCCAGCTTGCGCAGCCGCAGATCGGCGGGCATCGGCAGGTGCAACCACTCCAGTGGGGCGGCGATGAGCTCGTCCAGCAACACCGACATCAGCCGTCCCGGTGCTCCCTCGATCCGATAGTGCTCGGGCAGCGCCGCGGTGCGCTCCAGCAGTGCTCGCATGAAGGGAGAGACCGAAATAGTGCAACAGCAGTCCGGCAGCCCGGGCACGGCATCCGGCTCGACGAATGCCACAAAGCCACACGGTTCACCGCTGCTGCTGGCCCGGTGGACCATGCCACCTGGGATCCATACCGCCCCCTGCGGCGGCACGACCCAGAATCCCGTATCCGTCTCCAGCGTGATCAAGCCGCTGTCGGCAAACAGTAGCTGTGCCTTGCGGTGCTGATGGAGCGGCAGCTCCCAGTTTTCCGTGACCCTGCCCAGGCCGATCACGACCACGGGGCGCTCAATCTTGTCGGGATAGTCGGACTCGATATCGGTCATGTCATTGTTATCGGTGATGTACATGGGAGACTCTCCGCTATCCGGTTCAGGCATTGGCCAGCAAGGCGCTGGCCTTGGCCCGCGCCTCTTCTTCGCTGGCAACGACAAACATGGGGTAACCCCAGAATTTGGCGAAGACGACCGCGAAAGCCCGCATCGCCACGCGCTTGGTCGCCTCCGGTACTATCTGCACGTGGCCAAGGGCAAACCGCCGGATCGCGTGCTTGTTGCTCTTCATCCAGAGCGCGACCGTCCGGCGATCCTCGGCCCTGGCCTTGTCGTTGCCATTGCCCGGCTCCCCGGTGGCGAGAAACACCAGGGGCTGGCCGCGGACAAGCAGGGTCGAGATGTCGGCAAGTGCCGCTTCCACGGATACCCCCCGGGCCGGTTCGTAATCCATCCAGACGATGGGGTACTCTGTTGCATCAATGTTCATGACTGGCTCCTGGGTGCAGGCAATAACGGCACCTAAATGATAATTATTATTATATCCACCTCTGTGGTGTGCTTCATTGGCGAATTCGGACATTAAAGTTCTCAATCCAGCCAACGCGACTCACCTGCACACCCAGAACCCCAGCCCGCATCTCTTGTGCCGTCACCCAGACCAAGCCACCCAAGTGCAGCTTCCTACCTTCCCTCTGCTTTATTGAGTTCGCTTGGGGTAAACTGACCCCCAATCATCTATTTGCAGGACATCTCAATGGACCAGTTTGCCCATATCAGCGCCCAGGATGCCCACCAGAAGCTGGAGGCCGGTGAGGCCCGCCTCGTGGATATTCGCGATCCCCAGTCATTCGAGACGGCCCACGCGGTCGGCGCCTTCCACCTCACCAATGGCACCCTGGTCCGCTTCATGAATGAAGTGGACTTCGATACCCCGGTGATCGTGATGTGCTATCACGGCAACAGCAGCCAGGGGGCCGCCCAGTACCTGCTGCAACAGGGCTATGACGCCGTCTACAGTCTGGACGGTGGCTTCGAGGCCTGGCGCAGGGAGTTCCCGATCCAGGCGGGCGACGCATGACAGGAGCCGGCAGTGCCTCCCCGGCCGGCATGATCCAGCTGCTGGTGCTGGACAATGCCCGCATGGCCCAGGCCCTGGTGGACTATCTGGCCACCCTGGGGATCTCCTGCGAGCTGACCCAGTCCGAGCTCGGAGTCTCGGTCTGGCTGGCGGACGAGCAGCGCCTCGCCCAGGCCCAGCTGGAAGTCAAACGCTTCCTGAGCGAGCCCAATCACCCCCGCTACATGGAGGCGTCCTGGCAGTCCGGTCGGGCGGATGCCCGCATCGACTACAGCAAGGGAATGACGGATCCGGTCACCGATTTTCTGCATCAGGCGGGGCCCCTGACCCTGGTGGTCATCATCGCCTGTCTGGCGGTCTATGCCCTCGATGCCATCGGCCTGCCCATCTTCGACGAGCTGGCGTTCCACCCCACCCTGGCCCAGTTCACCGACTGGCAGGCCTGGCGCTACATCACCCCCGCCTTCATCCACTTCTCGGTGCTGCACCTGGTGTTCAACCTGCTGTGGTGGTGGTATCTCGGGGGGCAGATAGAGCAGCGACTCGGCAGCGGCAAGCTGTTCATCCTGCTCATCGTCGGGGCGGCGCTGCCCAACGTGGCGGAGTTCTTCGCGAGCGGCCCGCTGTTTGGGGGTCTCTCCGGCGTGGTCTATGCCCTGCTCGGCTATTGCTGGCTGCGCGCCAGGCTGCAGCCGGACTGCGGCCTCTGCCTGCCACCGGCGCTGATGGGCTTCATGCTGTTCTGGCTGGTACTCGGCTTCATGGATTTGCTCGGCACGCCCACCGCCAACATCGCCCACCTGACCGGCCTGCTGGTGGGTCTGTTGCAGGGCTGGCTGGACAGGCATCACAGGCCCGCCTGATGCCCTGCCATCCTGTGTTCTGATGGCCGACAACGAAAACGCCGCCCAGAGGGCGGCGTTTTTATATGGTTGGCTGACGCTTACTGCTTGAGCAGGGTCCCATCGGTCACCTTGACCGCGGTGCCACCACTCATGAAGAAGCTGCCGAACTGGGTCTGCATCTCGCTCGTCACGGCGCCGGTCGAATCGAAGTTCTCGTCCGGTGCCAGCAAGGAGCTGTGACCACCAGCCACGAAGCGAGCCGCATGGTGGTTGGCCGCCCCCGTCGCGGTCAGGGGTTGCAACCCCATCACCTTGAACAGCGGCTCGGTCCCCGCCAGCGGCGCAGAGGCGACGCTGTTCGGGATCACCTGATCCGGCAGGCTCAGGGCGCCATCACCCACCACTTCCGTGGCAAACAGCGGGAAGTCCGCCTTGATGCCGCTCGCCAGGTTGATCGGATCAGCCGAGTCCAGCACCGACTGGGCCGCGAAGACGTAGCTCTGCAGGGTGCTGGCGGCGCTTGCCTGCGTGGTGCCATCCAGGCTCGGCAGGAACTCGTTGACGAAGCAGCTTGCCACCGCGCTCTTGCAGGTCGGGGCATAGGCAGTGAAGGCCGTCTTCAACTCGGGACTGCCGCCGGTCAGCACGCTCATCTGTATGGTCGGGCCGAAAGTGGGGGAGTTCAGCAAGAGCGGCGCTATGCCGCCACCCGGCATGGCCAGGCCGCCGGTGGTGAACTTGAACAGGGCATCGGCCGTCGGGTTGCCCAGCGGCTGGTTGGCCACCGCCAACAGGTTGGCCCCGGAAATGGCGCCGAGGGAATGACCCAGGAAGTGCACCTTGAGGCTGCCGGCGGTGCCGATGACACCCTTGGCATTGGCCAGCCCCACCGCCAGACGCAGGCCCAGCAGATCCGCCACGCTCTGTTTCAGGTTGTCCCGCGCCACCGTCAGATAGCTCAGGTTCAGATAGGGGGTCGGGTTGTCCGAGGTGGTCACCGAGTCCAGGCTACCGGTCAGGGCGAAGCCACGCTCCCCGTGCAGCGGATGATCGATCACCACCACGGCGACGTTCTTGCTTGCCTTGGCACCGGCACCGATCTGACCCAGGGCCAGGGCATAGGCATTCTCCTTCACCGAGGTGACGCCATGCTGATAGATGATGACGTCGGTGATAGCCGACAGCGGCGCCGCGGCGAAGATGCGCATCGGCACGGACTGCACCTCTTCCAGCTTGGGCAGCGGGTTGAAACGGCCGATGTTCATCTCGGGATCCAGCGCCTTGCCACCTGAGGTGAGGGTCACCCCGATCAGCTTGCTCGCCTCCGCCAGCAGCTCGGCCTGACGGGTCGGGTCGGCGATGAGCGTACCCAGCAGGGCCGGATCCACTCCCGCCCCCACCAGACCGCCGATCACCTCGCTGTCGCCCGCCTTCAGGGCATTGGCGATGGCGTACAGGCTGGGGATGGCGCCGTGCCAGGACTGGGTCTTGGCCTTGTCCCAGGAACCGGCGGTGGCCGGTGAGGAGAGGAAGTAAGGCAGCTTGACCGCACCGGTATAGACCTTGGTGGCGCTCGCCAGGCCGCTCAGAGTCGGGTTGGCGACCACGGCAGCGGCGATGGCATCCTTTTGCTCCTGAGGCAGGAATGGCTCGGCCTCCAGCTGGGTCAGGAAGGCGGCGTTCGCCGTCACCCCCAGGGTGTAGGTACCCGGCAGGCTGGTATGGCCAAGCGCATCCTGTTTCCACAGGGCCGCCGCATCCAGGGTCGGGCTCTTCAGCACGGATGCCGCCGCTCCTTTCACCGCCACCAGCACATCGGCACCGGACTGGGTACCAAACCAGTCGGAGAAGATCACGTGATCGCTGGTGATGCCGGTGGCGGCCTTGAACAGCCCCTCCTGCAGGGTGATCAGACCGTTGATGGTCTGATCCTGGGCACTGCTGCCCGGGTTGCTCTTGTAGTTGCTGTAGTCGGAGCCGGCACGCACGGCATTGCCGTTGCTGTCCTTGAGGGTATCGGTCGCCACTATCATGTAATAGGAAGAGGGATTGAGCGGCTTGAGAGGCACCAGATTCAGCTTGCCACCCGCCTCGGCCACCACGAAGTCCACCCCGTAGGTCAGCTGCTTCTTCACTCCGCTCGGGCGCAGGGCCGCGCTGTCAAACTCCAGTTCAAGCAGATAGAGCGGGGCGACGGACGCCGCAAACTCGGCTGCGGCCGGAGCCTTGATGCTGATCCCCGAGGCGGTCACGGGCACGACCTGGATGGCCTGGGTTGTGGACCAGCCATCCAGGGTGGAGAGCGCGGAGACAGGGTTGGAGAGATCCGCCGTTTCGGTGGAGAACTTCAGGGTACCGTCGGAGGCACGGGCAGCGAGGGCACTGGGGCGAACGGCATTGGAACCGCTCAGCAGGTAGTCGAGATAGCTGGAGGTATCGCCTTTGTTATCGTCACTGCCACCGCAACCGCTCAATAGCGCACTGAGGACGGCTGCATAAATCAGGTTTTTTTTCATATCCTTATCTCTTTTTATGTTGTTATCCATGATGAGCCTGACGGGGTAGGGTTCAAACCCGACCGAAACATATTAACAGCAACGCAACAATTGATAAGCCTCTGGTCGGTCATCTGATCTGCTTTTTTTGTGTACAACATCAAGGAATTGGAATTGTCACCCCGGCGGCGGAGAGTAACAGCATCCGGCGCAACACCAGACCCGACCAGAGCCAGCGTGCCCGCGAGGCGCAAAAAGCCAGCCCCGATCTCGGCAAAGGGAGGGATTTGTCGGTAGAATGGCCCATCGCTTAAGGAGAACCCCATGATCGACCCGAAAAAACTGGAAGAGATCGCCAAACAGGTACACAACGCCCTGCCCCCCGGCATTCGCAGCATGGGTGAAGAGGTGGAGAAGAAAACCCGTCAGGTACTGCAATCCCAGCTGAACAAGCTGGATCTGGTCAGCCGCGAGGAGTTCGACGTGCAGACCAAGGTGCTGCTGCGCACCCGGGAAAAGCTGACCGCCCTGGAAGCCAAGCTGGCCCAGCTGGAGCAGCAGCTCGCCGCCAAGGGCGAATAAGCCCCTTCCGCGCGCGCACGGACCAGCCCTCGGCGCACATAAAACAAACCCCAGCCAGGCTGGGGTTTGTTGTTTCTGGAACAGTGAAGAGGTTCAAGGGCCGTTGCGAGAAGCCGTCAGCAAGGCGAAGCGCAGGAACCGGAGTGTATCGATATACATGAGCACTCTTTACCGCACATAAGCGAGCAGCACCTGAGCCTTGATCACGGCTTCGCCGTCGGCGCTCAAATGAACTCGTAGGCATCCCCGAAGATGCGCTCGGGTTCGGCCCCCAGCACCTTGAACTCTTCCCGGGCGGCCCCCGCCATCTCGAAGCGACCCGCCACATAGATGTCGTAGTCATGCAGACTGACGAAGTCGTCCATGATGGCCTTGTGCACCAGCCCGGTGCGGCCGGTCCAGTCCACTTCCGGCTCCTGTACCACGGGCACGAAGGTGAGCGGGGCATAGTCTTGCGCCCACTGCTGCATCTGCGCCTGCTCGTACAGCCAGTGCGCCTGACGCACACCCCAGTAGAGGAACACCGGGCGCTTGCTGCCGGTCGCCATCAGATATTCCAGGATGGAACGGGCATAGGAGAAACCTGTGCCGCCCGCCATCAGGATCAGGGGGCGCGGGGATTCGTCCCGCAGGAAGGCCTTGCCTGCCGCCAGTTCGATCTCGATCTCCCCCTGCTCACGCATGCGCGCCAGCACCTGGCCAGCGTAGGCGTTCTCCGGGGTGGCTCCGATCTGCAACTCCAGCACACCGTCACGGGTCGGCGAGTTGGCGATGGAGAAGGGGCGCTTGTCCGAGTCACTCATCACCACCAGCAGATACTGGCCGGGCTTGAAGCTGATGGCCTGCTGCGGCGCCAGGGCCACATGCCAGATGGTGTCGACATATTCGCGCAGTTCCTCTACGCGGCACTTGATACGTTGCATTCTTGTCCTTTTGACGGGCCAGCCCGGCCCGTTTTCACTCATTGATTCACTGTGTTCTGGCGACCCGCCAGGGGTCCGGTCAGTCGAGCATACCCAATTCAGGCCGGCAATACCGCTCTTTGTGCACCGACTGGCCGGAAACAGGCGCCATTGCATCATTCAACCCGGCCCGGCACCGCCCTTTTTCATCGAACGGGCGCGCCGACCGCCTCAGCGGCTAGTCCAGGATCTTCAATTCATCCCAGATGGCGTCGATCTTCTGCTTCACCGCCTCGTCCTGGACGATGGGCTGACCCCACTCGCGGTTCGTCTCCCCCGGCCACTTGTTGGTGGCATCCAGCCCCATCTTGGAGCCGAGCCCGGAGACCGGTGAGGCGAAGTCGAGGTAATCGATGGGCGTGTGCTCGATCAGGGTGGTGTCCCGCGCCGGATCCATCCGGGTGGTGATGGCCCAGATCACGTCCTTCCAGTCCCGGGCGTTGATGTCGTCGTCGCAGACGATCACGAACTTGGTGTACATGAACTGGCGCAGGAAGGACCAAACCCCCAGCATGACCCGCTTGGCATGGCCGGGGTAGCGTTTCTTGATGGTCACCACCGCCATCCGGTAGGAGCACCCCTCCGGCGGCAGGTAGAAGTCCACGATCTCGGGGAACTGCTTCTGCAGCAGCGGCACGAACACCTCGTTCAGCGCCACCCCGAGCACCGCCGGCTCATCGGGGGGACGGCCGGTATAGGTGCTGTGATAGATGGCGTCGCGTCGCATGGTCATGTGGGTGATGGTGAACACCGGGAACTCGTCCACCTCGTTGTAGTAACCGGTGTGATCCCCATAGGGGCCTTCCGGTGCCATCTCGCCGGGCTCCAGGTAGCCTTCCAGCACGATCTCGGCGCTGGCGGGCACCTCCAGCTCGCAGCTCAGGGCCTTCACCACCTCGGTGCGACTCCCCCGCAACAGACCGGCGAAGGCGTACTCCGAGAGGGTATCCGGTACCGGCGTCACGGCGCCGAGTATGGTGGCCGGATCGGCGCCGAGCGCCACCACCACCGGGAAGCGTTCACCGGGGTGCGCCTCCTGCCACTCACGAAAATCGATGGCCCCGCCCCGATGATCCAGCCAGCGCATGATCAGCTTGTTCTTGCCGATCTTCTGCTGGCGGTAGATGCCGAGGTTCTGCCGTTTCTTGTAGGGGCCGCGGGTGATGGTCAGGCCCCAAGTCACCAGGGGGGCGACGTCACCGGGCCAGCAGTGCTGGATCGGGATCTGGTCGAGATCGACCGCGTCACCTTCCAATACCACCTGCTGACAGGGGGCCGAGGAGAGACGCTTGGTCGGCATGTTCAGCACCTGCTTGAAGATGGGCAGCTTCTCCATCAGCTCCTTGAGGCCACGGGGAGGCTCGGGCTCTTTCAGGTAGGAGAGCCAGGTGCCCACCTGACGCAGGGCGCCGACATTGGGCTGACCCATACCCATGGCGACCCGATCCGGCGTGCCGAACAAATTGGTCAGCACCGGCATGGCATAACCCTTGGGATTTTCGAACAGCAGGGCCGGGCCACCGGCACGCAGGGTGCGATCGCTGATCTCGGTCATCTCCAGATAGGGGTCTATCTCGCGCGTGATGCGCTTGAGCTGTCCGTTCTGTTCCAGCTGCGCGATAAAATCACGCAAGTCCTTGTATTTCATGCGGGTACCCTGTGTGCAGGCGATGGCGCATTATAACCCCGGCTGGCCATCCGGTGTACCCGTATCGGGCCGCAGGACGGACATGGTGTGACGCCGCTCCTGATGGGTGAGCCTGTCCGCCAGCTGGGCCAACAGCCTGGGTTCGTCCAGTTGCAGCAACACGCCGGCCACCAGACCGCTGTATTGCTGCTTGCCGAGCTCCGCCAGCAGGTATTGGCGGGCCTCGTCCGGCAGGGGGGAGAGTCGGCTCAATTGATGCAGGGCCGGGATCATCAGCCGTTCATTGCGGCTGGCGGCGATCAGCAGATCGCTCGCCGTCTGGCCATGGTAGAAGCGGGGTATGCTGCTCAATGCAGCCAGGCTGTCGTTATCCACTGGCTGACGCCACAGTTTCTGGTACAAGTCAGGGTTGCCGGTCCGCTCGATGAGATGCAGCAGCAACTGGTTGTCCGGCAGGAAGAGGGGTTGGGCGGCCAGCCGCTGGGCCTCACGACGCTGCACGGCGGTCGGCTGGCTGTCCAGCACCGTCAGCAACGCCTGCTGTTGCTGCGCCAGCTCCGGGTTGCGGCTGTAGTAGAGCTGTTTGAAATCGAAACTGTCTCGCGCCAGCTGCTGGCGATAGTTGTCCTGCCAGGCGAGCTGTTGCCAGCGGTTCAGCACCAGCCGCGCTTCGGCGGCGAAATCATAGGCGGGCAGCTGCACCAGGAAGCCGTCCACCTCCCCTTCCACCAGCCATTGCGGCGCCTTGGCGGCCTGCGCCCGCACCCAGGCATGGAGTGCAGGGCTCGGATGACTGACCGTCTTGAGACCCGCCAGCACCTGATATTGCAGGTATTCACGCTGACCCAGGGCCAGGGTCTCCAGCAGGGAGTCCATGGCGGCAAACTGTTCGAGCGCGAGCCGGCTGTGCAGGTAGTCGAGGTGCCCCTGCAGCCCTTCGTCCGCCACCAGGGGGGCATTGCGTTGCGGGGGAGAATCGGCCTGCACGGGTGCGGCCAGCAGCCACCCAATCCATAGCAAGAAAATCAGCTTCATGACGTCTCTATCCTTGTGACATCCGGCCTTGTGGCGTCCTGGCCCCATAGTACTAAGGGCACCGGCAAATAGATAAACAAAAACCGCGACCTGGGCCGCGGTTTTGTCATTCTGCTACATCATCACTTCTGCTGACGCTTCATGGAGTCGAAGAACTCGTCGTTGGTCTTGGTGGCAGAGAGTTTGTCGATGAGGAACTCGATGCTGTCGATCTCGCCCATGGGGTGAATGATCTTGCGCAGTATCCACATCTTCTGCAGCTCGTCCGGCGCAGTCAGCAGCTCTTCCTTGCGGGTGCCGGAGCGGGTGATGTCGATGGCCGGGTAAGTGCGCTTCTCGGCGATCTTGCGCGAGAGGTGCAGTTCCATGTTGCCGGTACCCTTGAACTCTTCGTAGATGACTTCATCCATCTTGGAGCCGGTGTCGATCAGCGCGGTGGCGATGATGGTCAGACTGCCGCCTTCCTCGACGTTACGGGCCGCACCGAAGAAGCGCTTGGGTCTGTGCAGGGCGTTGGCATCCACACCACCGGTCAGTACCTTGCCGGATGAGGGGATGACGGTGTTGTAGGCGCGCGCCAGACGGGTGATGGAGTCCAGCAGGATGACCACATCCTTCTTGTGCTCGACCAGGCGCTTGGCCTTCTCGATCACCATCTCGGCGACCTGGACGTGACGGGAAGCCGGCTCGTCAAAGGTGGAGGCGATGACTTCGCCCTTGACCATCCGCTGCATCTCGGTCACTTCTTCCGGACGCTCGTCGATCAGCAGCACGATCAGCTCACAATCCGGGTGGTTGTAGGCGATGCTCTGGGCGATGTTCTGCAGCAGCATGGTCTTACCGGCCTTGGGCGGTGCGACGATGAGGCCACGCTGACCCTTGCCGATGGGGGATGCGAGATCCAGCACACGGGCGGTGATGTCTTCGGTGGAGCCATTGCCGCGCTCCATGCGCAGACGCTCGTTGGCGTGCAGCGGGGTCAGGTTTTCAAACAGGATCTTGTTGCGGGAGTTTTCCGGACGATCGTAGTTGACGTCGTTGACCTTGAGCAGAGCGAAGTAGCGCTCGCCCTCTTTCGGCGGCCGGATCTTGCCGGAGATGGTGTCACCGGTGCGCAGGTTGAAGCGGCGGATCTGGCTCGGGGAGACGTAGATATCGTCCGGGCCGGCCAGGTAGGAGCCGTCTGCGCTACGCAGGAAGCCGAAGCCATCGGTCAGGATTTCCAGCACACCGTCGCCAAAGATGTCCTCACCGCCCTTGGCGTGCGCCTTGAGGATGGCAAAGATGATGTCTTTCTTGTGCGCCCGAGCCAGATTTTCCAACCCCATGGATTCGCCAAGCTGGACCAGCTCGGACACAGGAGTGTTCTTAAGTTCAGTCAGATTCATAGTGGTGAAAGTCTGTAAGCAAGGATTGAAATGAGGAGACAGTCTGCTGGATTGATGCTGATCGGATTTGACTTGCCAGGCTGATGTGAAGCAAAGAGTCAGGCAAAAAGGTTAGCAAACGAGCGATAAACTAGCACCAATCGGGATGAGCGTCTAGGTGATAAAACACAAGGAGCGCATTATTGCAATGCGCTCCTTCTTGATTATTACAGGTTACCGTCCAGGAACTCTTTCAGCTGAGTCTTGGAGAGGGCACCGACCTTGGTCGCTGCCACTTCGCCATTCTTGAACAGCAGCAGGGTCGGGATACCGCGAATGCCATACTTGGGCGGCGTGTCGGCGTTATGATCGATATTCAATTTCGCCACGGTCACGCGACCGGCATATTCTTGGGCGACTTCGTTCAGGATGGGGGCAATCATCTTGCACGGACCGCACCATTCAGCCCAGAAATCTACCAGAACGGGGCTGTCGGCTTTGATTACATCAGCCTCGAAGCTGGCATCGCTCAGCTGAACAATCTTGTCACTCATCTCCAACTCCAGTCAGTAATTAAGGCTTTATTGACGGATCAACAAAGGCAATAGTTGCCCTATTTGAAATGATCCTGTTTATTATTGCAAGCCTAACCTGATAACCTACCGCCATGAGCAAAACACATCTAACGACCGAAAAATTCGCCCAAATGGGCCTCGAACCCGAAGTTCTGGCTGGTCTGGAATCAAAGGGATTTCACTATTGCACCCCCATCCAGGCGCTGTCTCTGCCACTGCTGGTAGAAGGCCATGACCTGGCCGGTCAGGCCCAGACGGGAACCGGCAAAACCCTCGCCTTCCTGGCTGCGACCTTCAACTATCTGTTGACCCATCCGCTGACCAAGCCGCGCCTCATCAACCAGCCGCGCGCCATCATCATGGCCCCGACCCGTGAGCTGGCGGTGCAGATCCACAACGATGCCGAGAGCATGGCGGCCTCGACCGGCCTGAAGCTCGGTCTCGCCTACGGTGGCGAAGGATACGACAAGCAGCTGGCCGTGCTGGAGCAGGGTGTCGACATCCTGATCGGCACCACGGGCCGCATCATCGACTACTTCAAGTCCAAGGTCATCGATCTCGGCAACATCCAGGTCGTCGTCTTGGACGAAGCGGATCGCATGTTCGATCTCGGCTTCATCAAGGACATCCGCTTCCTGTTCCGCCGCATGCCCCCCGCCACCGAGCGTCTGAGCATGCTGTTCTCCGCCACCCTCTCCCTGCGGGTGCAGGAGCTGGCCTACGAGCACATGAACCACCCGGAACACGTGCAGGTCGAGCCGGAGCAGATGACCGGCGTGCGCATCAAGGAGGAGCTGTTCTACCCCTCCAATGAAGACAAGATGCTGCTGCTGCTCTCCCTGATGGAAGAGGAGTGGCCGGAGAAGGCCATCGTCTTCGCCAACACCAAGCATGTGTGTGAAGACGTCCACGCCTGGCTGGAGAACGACGGCCACCGCGTCGGCCTGCTGACCGGTGATGTGCCCCAGAAGAAGCGGATGAAGATCCTGGAAGAGTTCACCAAGGGTCAGCTGGACATCCTGGTCGCCACCGACGTGGCCGCCCGTGGTCTGCACATCCCTGACGTGACCCACGTCTTCAACTACGACCTGCCCGACGACGCCGAGGACTACGTACACCGCATCGGTCGTACCGGTCGCGCCGGCAAGAGCGGTCACTCCATCAGCCTGGCCTGTGAAGACTATGCCTTCAACCTGCCGGCCATCGAGGAGTACATCCATCACCCCATCCCGGTCAGCAAGTATGACCGCGAGGCGCTGCTGGATGATGTGACCGCCCCGAAACGGGTGTTCCGCAATCGTCAGCCGGTGAACCGCAACATGCGTGATCGCCAGGGTGGCAACAGCAACAACCGCCGCCGTCCGCCCCGCAAGAACTGACAGGACAGGCCCAGTTGCACAACTCGCCGCTCTATGCCGCCATCGACCTCGGCTCCAACAGCTTTCACATGCTGGTGGTGCGCGAGGTCGCCGGTGCGCTGCGCACCGTCACCAAGGTCAAGCGCAAGGTTCGCCTCGCCGCCGGTCTCGATTCGGAATTTCGCCTCAGCCGCGCCGCCATGGAGCGGGGCTGGGACTGTCTGCGTCTGTTCTCCGAGCAGTTGCAGGACATTCCGTCCGACAACATCCGGGTGGTGGGCACCGCCACCTTGCGCCTTGCCACCAACGTCGACGAGTTCCTGAGCGAAGCGGAACGGGTGCTCAACCACAGCATCGAGATCATCTCGGGCGAGGAAGAGGCCAAGACCATCTACGAGGGGGTCTCCTGGACCTCCGCCGGGGAAGGCAACCGGCTGGTGATCGACATCGGCGGCGCCAGTACCGAACTGGTGATCGGCGAGCACAGCGAGGCCAAACTCCTCAACAGCCTGCACATGGGTTGCGTCACCTGGCTCAACAATCACTTCGGTGACGGCGAGCTCTCCGAGACCCGTTTCAACCAGGCCATCGCCAGCGCCAAGACGGTGCTGGAAAACGTGGCCGAGGATTACAAGACCCTCGGCTGGCGCACCTGCGTCGGCGCCTCCGGCACCGTCCAGGCGCTGCAGGAGATCATGCTGGCCCAGGGCAAGAGCGAGCGAGTTACCCTGCCGAAGCTGCAGGAGCTGATGGGTCAGGCCATCGCCTGCGGCAAGCTGGACCAGCTTCGGCTGGAAGGGCTGGCGGCCGAGCGGCTGACCGTGTTCCCCTCCGGTCTCGCCATCCTCATAGCCATCTTCGAGACCCTCGGCATCGAGAGCATGACCCTCGCCGGTGGCGCATTGCGGGAAGGACTGATCTACGGTCTGCTCGGCAACAATCACGACTGTGACGCCCGGGATCGTACCGCCGACAGCCTGATCAACCGCTATCAGCTCGACAAGGAACATGCCGAGCGGGTACGCGACACCGCCGTCGAGGCGTTCAACCAGTTGCAGCCGGCCTGGCGTCTCTCCCGACGCTATGGTCGCCCCATACTCCGTTATGCCGCCCTGCTGCACGAGATCGGGCTCTGCATCGAGTACAAGAAGGCCCCGCAACACGCGGCCTACATCATCGACAACATCGACATGCCGGGCTTCACCCCGGCCCAGAAGAAGCTGTTGTCGGCCCTGCTGCTCAACCAGCGGGATGATTTCAAGCTGGAGCAGCTGGAGAAGCAGGGGGCCGTCACCGGTCGCCAGGCGATCCGGCTGGCCCGCATCCTGCGCATCGCCCTCATTCTCTGCATGCGTCGCACCCAGGGCACGGTACCCCGCTTCACCCTGGAAGCCAACGAGGATGCCCTGGCCCTGACCCTGCCCAAGGGCTGGCTGGACGAACACTACCTGCGGGCCAGCGAGCTCCGCCTGGAAGTGGAGCGCCAGCAGAAGATGGGCTGGGCCACCCGTTTGCTGGAAGCCTGAACACTCCCAAAGGAAGCACCATGACGGATTATCAACCCATCAGCTGTGACCTCTATGACTGGCTCGAAATCGCCGCTCGCTGGCAACTGCCGGTGACGCTCACCGACCGCAGTGGCCGGCAGTGGGAGGACAAGGTGCAGACCATAGTGGCGAAAAAGGGGATTGAATACCTGTTGCTAACCAGCGGAGAGCGGCTCAGTCTGGCGGAGCTGGCGACCCTGGCCCTCGTCTGGCAGGGGGAAGAGAAACTTGTCCGTTTCTAGTCGGACAAGTAAAGAGGGCCCGCACTGCGGGCCCTCTTCGTATGGGGGTCACGGTCAACCGGCCAGCGCCGCCATTACATAGACATCGAAGCGGTTGCTCTTGGTCTCGATGGCCATGCTGGGTTTGTGCTCGTTGAGCCAGCCCGCGTAGTCGGGCCGCTTTACCACCACCCGTCGGGTCGCCATCTTGAGCGCCGCCGGCAGCAGCGCATCCGCATCGAGATCCGGCCCCACCAGGGACTGGAACACCCGCATCTCTTTTTTCACCAGCGCGGATTTCTGCTTGTGGGGGAACATGGGATCCAGATAGATGACGTCCGGCCGTTCGCTCAATGCCAGCAGGTTGTCCACCGCCGGTCCTTGCAGCAACTGCATCCGCTCGCTCACCCAGCCCCCGATCTCGGGATCCTGGGCCGCCCGCGTCAACCCATCCTGCAGCAGGGCCGCCACCACGGGGCTGCGCTCGATCAGGGTCACCCTGCAACCGAGGGAGGCCAGTACGAAGGCATCACGGCCGAGCCCGGCGGTAGCATCCACCACGGTCGGCATGGCCCCCGCCTTCAGCCCTACCGCCTTGGCGATGGACTGGCCACGACCACCACCAAACTTGCGCCTGTGTGCCACCGCCCCTTCCACGAAGTCCACGTAGACAGCCCCCAGCTTGGGCTCGTCCAGCTTGCGCAGCTCCAGCCGCGCCTCGGTCAGTACCAGGGCGAAGGGAGCGGGAAACTCCACGTCGGCCAGGCGCTGGCGCAGGGCGTCGAGCTCCCCTTCCCGGGCGGGCACTTCACTGAAAACCTGAATACGGGGCATAACGATGACTCATGGCGGCATGGAGCCGAGCATGATAACAGAAGCGGGAGATCAGCTCACGATGGTGAGATTGGCCAGGTTCATTCCCTGCCGGTTGAGGGTCAGGTATTCCGTCAGATCCTCGAATGGCAGCGGCCGGCTGAGCAGATAGCCCTGAGTGAAGGCGCACCCTTTCTGACAAAGGAAGTTGAGTTGCTCCCGGGTTTCCACCCCCTCGATCACCACCTGCATGCCAAGGTTGTGCACTATGTTGATGATGCCGTCCAGCAGCAACCTGTCCTGTTCGTTGAAGGGAATATGGCGCACGAAGGAGCGATCTATCTTCACCAGATCCACCGGGAAGGTACGCAGATAGTTGAGCGCCGAGTAGCCGGTACCGAAATCATCGATGGCCAGCTTGCAACCCGCCTCGCGCAGGGCGTCGATCCGCACCCTGTGTTGATCGCTGCTCTCCATCAAGAGAGATTCGGTGATCTCGATGATGATGTCCTTGGGGTCCAGGCCGAAGTGACGGATCACCCGCAGCCATTCGTTGGCTTCCGGATCTATGGTCTGGAACTCCAGGGTGGAGCGGTTGATGGACATCTGCAGATCCGGGAAGCCGGATTTTTGCAGTCGTGCCAGATCCCGGCACGACTGCCACAACACCAGAGCGCCCAGCCCCTGCATCAGCCCGGCCTCCTCCGCCAGCGGGATGAAGTCCGCCGGCGAGACCTGGCCCCAATGGGGGTGATACCAGCGCACCAGCGCCTCCAGCTTGGCCACCCGGCCGCTACGGTTGTCCCAGATGGGCTGATAGGCCATGGTCAGTTGCGACAGCTTGATGGCCTCCGCCAGATCCTGCTGCATCTGGTGGCGCTGGCTCACCTCCTCCCGCATGGAGGCGCTGTAGGTGCCCAGGGTTCGGCCCTGCCGCTTGGCGACGAACAATGCCTGTTCGGCGTTGCGCAGCAGCTCGTCGCTGTCCGCCCCATCGTAGGGACAGAGTGTGATCCCCAGGGTTGCCGTCACGTAGAGGTGCTGATTGGCCAGCATGAAGGGTCTGGCGAAGCCGCCGATCACCTGTTTGGCGAACACCTCGGCCTGGCGGCGGTTGACGATGCCGGGCACCAGGAAGGCAAATTCATCCCCACCGATGCGGGCCACCAGATCCTCGGTGCGCACCCGGCTCACCAGCCGATCCGACACTTCCCGCAGCAGGGCATCACCCACGTGGTGATCCATGCTGTTGTTGACCGCCTTGAAGTTGTTGAGGTCCAGTACCATGAGGGCGAAGCGCTCCCCCCGCTCGCAGAAACGGGCAAGGCAGCGACCAAACAGCCAGCGGTTGGGCAGGCCGGTCAGGTTGTCGTAGTTCGCCTGGGCCGCGATTTTCTGCTCCGCCAGCTTGGTCTGGGAGAGATCGCTGAAGATGGCGATGTACTGGCTGATCCGGCCCCCTTCCCGCAGGGCGCTCACCATCAGTTGCTGGGGGTAGAGCTTGCCGTTCTTGCGCTTGTTCCACACCTCCCCACGCCAGATCCCCACCCGCTCCAGGGCGTGGTACATGTCGGCGTAGAAAGTCTGATCGTGCAGTCCGGATTTGAGCAGGCTGGGGCGCTGGCCGCAGGCCTCCTCCTCGCTGTAACCGGTGATCCGTTCGAATGCGGGATTCACCGAGATGATGCGGCTCTCCCCGTCACACACCAGGATGGCTTCGGAGAGGTTGTCATAGACCCGGTGGGAGAGCTTGAGCTGCTCGCTGTGACGCTTGATGGGATCGATGTTCTCCAGCACCAGCATCAGATAATCGGGGTGCAACTGCTCGTTGCGAATGAGGGTGACGGTCACGCGCCCCCACAGCACCGAACCATCCCGGTGCCGGTAGCGCTTCTCCTGGGTGAAAGCGGGGCGTTCTCCGCGCCGGATCTCCTCGTAGAGCGGGAGGCTCGCCTGCCAGTCTTCCGGGTGGTTGAACTCGGCGGCGGTGCGGTTCAGCAACTCGTCCGGACGATAACCCAGCATCTTCTCGATGGCCGGGTTGATCCAGAGAATCCGCCCGTCCAGGTCCATCTTGCCGATGCCCACGGGAGCGTGGGACATCATGGTATCCAGCACCTGCATGGCGCCCGGCCCCATGGATTGCGAAGGGGCCTGCTGCTGGTACATCAGGGCCAGCTCGCGACCGGCGATGGGGGCCAGCAGCCTCAGCAGCTGCATGATCTTGTCCATGCTCGGCATCGCCTGCTTGAACATGACGCTGCACAGCCCCAGGGTCTCCCCCTGGGCATTCTTCAGGGCGATGCCGGCATAGCCACGGATCTGCCAGAACTCCAGCACGGCGGCATGGGGAAACAGCTGGCAGGTGCAATCGTTGAACCAGGCTTCCCCTTGCTGCATGACGATCTCCCCCGGGGTACTGGCGAGGGGAAAACTGTAGGAGCCGATGTCGAGGGAGGCGGGATAGGCGGCATGAATGGTGAAGAACAGGCCGGTCTGGTCCTGTCCCGAAATCAGGACGAGATCCGCCCCCACCGAGCTGGCGATCTCACTCACAAAAGTATCGAAAAATCCCTTGCCACTCAGATGAGACAAGCTGGAGATGATTTGATAGACAGACTCGAGTGCTCGCCTCATGGCAAGTGGCTTTCTCTCCTTGGAAACTAGAACCCGACTCTACTGGAAGAGGCGGTGGCTGTGCAAACATGCTATCGGCAAGATATTAAAAAGCCTTGAAAAAAGGGACCATGCGGTCCCTTTTTATCTTAAAAATCATGCCGGGATCCCACTCTGTCCAAACCAAGTACCTGCTTGAAGCTCATCTCGGCGCAGGGCTGATACATCAGGCGGCGATACCGCTGTGTCGCAGCAACGCATCCACCTGGGGCTCTCGGCCCCGGAAGGCGCGGAACAGCTCCATGGGTTCTTTCGACCCGCCCTTCTCCAGAATATTTTTCAGGAAGGCCTGGCCGGTGGCCGCGTTGAAGATCCCCTCTTCCTCGAAGCGGGAGAAGGCATCGGCGGAGAGCACTTCCGCCCACTTGTAGCTGTAGTAACCCGCCGCATAACCGCCGGCGAAGATGTGGGAGAAGCTGTGCTGGAAGCGGTTGAACGCCGGCGGCGTCATCACGGCGACCTGGCTGCGCACCTGATCCAGCAGGGTCGGCACCAGCTCGGGATTGGCCGGATCGAACTCCTGGTGCAGACGGAAGTCGAACAGGGCGAACTCCAGCTGGCGCAGCATCTGCATGGCCGCCTGGAAGTTACGGGCGGTCAGCATCTTCTCCAGCAGATCCGCGGGCAGCGGCTCGCCTGTTTCGTAATGACCGGAGATAAAGGCCAGCGCCTCGGACTCCCAGCACCAGTTCTCCAGGAACTGGCTCGGCAACTCCACCGCATCCCAGGCCACGCCGTTGATGCCAGCGACCCCGGCCACGTCGATCTGGGTCAGCATGTGGTGAATGCCGTGGCCAAACTCGTGGAACAGGGTCACCACTTCGTCGTGGGTGAACAGGGCGGGCTTGCCATCCACGGGGCCGTTGAAGTTGCAGGTCAGATAGGCCACCGGCTTTTGCAGGGAGCCATCCTGGCGATAGCGACGACCCAGGCAGACATCCATCCAGGCGCCGCCTCGCTTGTGCTCGCGGGCATAGAGATCGAGGTAGAAGCTGCCACGCAACTCGTCCTCTCCGTCAAAGATGTCGTAGAAGCGCACGTCCGGATGCCAGGTATCGATACCGAGGCGCTCGCGCACCTTGACCCCGAATACCCGGCGCACCACCTCGAACAGCCCTTTCACCACCTTGCCGGCGGGGAAGTAGGGGCGCAGTTGCTCGTCGGAGATGGAGAACTTGTGCTGCTTGAGCTTCTCCGCGTAGTAGGGGATGTCCCAGGCCGCCAGCTCGCTCTGACCGAAGTGCTCGGCAGCGAAGGTCCGGATCTCTTCCAGCTCGGCCTTGCCCTGGGGCAGGGACTTGGCGGCGAGGTCGGTGAGGAATCCCACCACCTGTTCAGTCTTGTCCGCCATCTTGGTGGCCAAGGAGAGCTCGGCATAGTTGCCAAAGCCGAGCAGCTGGGCCAGCTCCCGGCGCAGGGTGAGCAGTTCCGTCATGATGGCGGAGTTGTCCCACTTGCCGGCGTTGGGGCCCTGATCCGAGGCGCGGGTGGTGAAGGCCTCATACAGCTCGGCACGCAGGGTGCGGCTGTCGGCATACATCATCACCGGCAGGTAGGAGGGGATGTCCAGGGTGAACAGCCAGCCCTGCTGACCCTTGTGCTCCGCCAGCTGGCGAGCGGCGGCCAGGGCGCTGGCGGGCAGACCGGCCAGTTCGGCCTCATCGGTCACCAACTTGTTCCAACCCATGGTCGCGTCCAGCACGTTGTTGCTGAAACGGGAAGCCAGGTCGGAAAGACGGGCCTGGATCTCGCCATAGCGCTGCTGCGCCTCGGCAGGCAGACCGATACCGGACAAGCGGAAATCACGCAGGGTATTCTGGATCTCCTTGCGCTGGGCACCGCTCAGCAGGGGGAAGTCGTCGCTCTCGGCCAGCTCGCGATACGCCTGATAGAGCCCTTCATGCTGGCCGACATAGGTCTGGAACTCGGAGAGCAGCGGCAGGCAGGCATCATGGGCCTCCCGCAGAGCCTCGCTGTTCTGCACGGCGTTGAGGTGGCTCACCGGCGACCAGATGCGTCCCAGCCGGTCATTGACCTCTTCCAGGGGGGCGATCAGGCTGTCCCAGGTGTGGGGCTCGCGCCGGGCCAGTACGTCATCAATCTTCTGTTTGCAGTCGGCGATGGCCTGCATGACGGCAGGCTGCACCTGTTCAGGCTGGATCTGGCTGAAGGGAGGCAGCGAGTCCATGGTCAGCAAAGGGTTGTTCATCTGCGGTACCTCTAAAATGCTCTGCAGCCCCTGCCGTCCAGAAGCTTGCTTGGACCATCTAAGATGTAGGCAGAAACCCCATTTATCAAGCCTTTGCCGCCAGTAACAGGGCCAAGTACCCACTTTTCGCGACCCATAGCCTATTAAACCGTCCGATCTGGCATAGATGGCGGGGAAAGCGCCCCCTCCTGGCCTGCGCCAGGCTCGATCTGTCGCATCAGCTGGGTGCAGCACGCCTCCAGCCCCTCTTGCGGCAGATTGGTGATCCCCAGCAGCAGACCCGATCTCGCTCGCGCCGGGTCTGCGAACCAGACGGACAAGGGGGCTGGCGCCAGTCCGACAGCCTGGGCCCGGCGCACGATGGCGACATCATCGCAGCCCTGAGGCAGGTGAAGCAGCAGCGCCAGCCCCGCCATGGTGACCGTCTCGGCGGGCACCGGCAAGGCCTGTTGCAGCGCCGCCGCCCGCGCACGGTAGATACGCTTCATCCTGCGCAAGTGACGCAGATAGTGTCCCTTGCGCATGAACTCAGCGAGCGCCCACTGGCTGGCCACCGAGGCGGCGGGGGCGAGTGCGGCGGCCACGTCCCCCATCTTGCCGGCCAGGGCCGGCGGCACCACCATGAAGCCGAGACGCAGGCCTGGGCTGATGGTCTTGCTGAAGGTACCGACATAGATGACCCGGCCATGGCGATCCAGGGAGGCCAGGGCTGGCGCCGCCCGGCCGGTGAGTTGCAGCTCGCTCAGGTAATCATCCTCGATGATCCAGCCGCCGCGACTGGCGGCCCACTCCAGCAACCGGTGGCGGCGGGCGAGGGAAAGGGTCATGCCCAGCGGCGCCTGCTGGCCGGCGGTGACTATGGCCAGCGCGGCGTCCGCCGCACGGGCTATCCCCTCATCAACATCGAGCCCCTGCGCATCGACCGGGACAGGCACAGGCGTCACACCCGCTATGGCGAGCGCCATCCGCGACAATGGATAGCCAGGATCCTCAATCCAGGCCTCTTTCCCCTGCAAGCCGAGGCCGTGGACAAGCAGCCCGAGGGCACCGCTATACCCCGAGGTGATGAGGATCTGGGCCGGCGAGCAGCTGATCCCGCGAGCCACGGACAGATAGGCGGCGACCTCGGTGCGCAGCGTCAGTTCGCCACGGGGATCCGGATAGCTGACCGTGGCCATGGCGGCCTGACTGGCAGCCTGGGCCGCCACCCGGGACCAGAGCTTGCCGGGAAAACCGTCCTGCGCAGGTACGCCGACCTGGAATACCCGAGGGAGCTCGCCGAAGGGATGTTGATAGAGCTCGGGCAAGGGGTTGGATTGCCCCCCGAGATCGGGCGGCGAGTCCATCGGCAGGCACTGGGCGACGAAGGTGCCCGCCGCCCCCTGCGAGACGATCAGCTGCTCATCGTTCAACCGCTCATAGGCGGCACGGACTGTGCCCCGCGCGACCCCGAGCTGGATACTCAGATCCCGCCATGAGGGCAGCCTGGCCCCCGCGTAGAGCGAGCCCTGGCGGATCGACTGGCCGATGGCCGTGGCGATCTGGTCAGCCAGCGAGCTCCCGGCTTCGCGCCGCAGCGCTATGTGCAGCTCAGTCATGGGCACTGGCCAATGTCCGCGACGGTACAGTGAAAACAGACATTCATGGCCCTTATTAATGGACTGTCAAACTGACTAAAATGTGTCATTAAACCATCCTCGGTACATGTTCGAAAGTCGTAAGGAGTCCATCTTGCCCCTGCCCTCACTGACCAAACCCCTCGCCACCCTGTTGCTCCTGCTCGGCATCAGCCAGCCAGTCTGGGCGGACGACAACAGCTACGACGCCGAAGGCGAGCGACGCGCCAAGAGCGCAGGCAGCGCCTTGATCGGCCAACCAGCCCCGGCGGTCAAACTGACCACTTTGGATGGCAAACAGCTCGATCTGGCCGAACTCTACGGGAAAAAGCCGGTCTATCTGAAATTCTGGGCCACCTGGTGCGTGCCTTGTCGCCAGCAGATGCCGGGCTTTGAGGCCATAGAGCAGAAGTTTGGCGACCAGATCCAGGTGATCGCCGTCAACACCGGCTTTTCTGACGACGCCGACGCCATCCGTGCCTACCGCAAGGAGCTGGGCTTGACCATGCCCATCGCCATCGATGACGGCACCCTGGCAACCGCGCTGAACCTGAGGGTCACCCCCCAGCATGTGGTGATCGGGCGCGATGGCAAGATCATGCATGTGGGCCATCTGGAGGATCAGGCGCTGCACACAGCGCTGCAACAGGCTATCTCCGAAGAGCCACAGCCCATCGCCCGGGCCACCAGCGCCAGCACTGCCCCTACCTTCGCCGTGGGCGACAAGGTGAGCGGTCTCGGCATCACCACGCTGGACGGCCGCAAGCTGGACCTAGGCGCCGCGAACCAGCAGCCGCGCGCCATCGTCTTCTTCGCCCCCTGGTGCGAATCCTACCTGGCCGAGAGTCGCCCGCAGACCGCCAAGAACTGCCAGTTCGTGCGCGAAGAGGCCGAGAAGCTGATGGCGAGCGAAAAGGGCGTCGAGTGGCTGGGGGTCTCCTCCGGACTCTGGGTCTCGGTGGCCGATCTGCAGGATTACCGGAAGAGTTCGGGCAGCACTCTGCCGCTGGCACTGAACGAAGATGATTCCCTGTTCCGTGCCTTCGGGGTGCGCGACATCCCCAGCGTGGTGCTGCTGGATAGCCAGGGCCGTATCGCCCGCATCCTGAGCCCGCAGGATCGCGACCTGGCCGACGCAATCAAGGGCCTGAAGTAACCGTCAGCCGTCATGGACACCGGCCCCACTGGCTGGTGTCTTTTTTTCTCCCGCACGAAGAGACCCATGAAACTCGACACCCTGAAGCGGTTGCTGCTTTGGCTCTGCCTGAGCGCCCCCATGCTGGCCGCAGCCGATATGCCCGGCGCCGAGGAGGTGCTGATCGCCTCTTCCCTGCATGCCGCCAGCCCCACCCCCGCCGCCAACGGCACCACCACCCTGGCGATCAGGATGACCCCCCAAGGAGAATGGCACGGCTACTGGAAACAGCCGGGGGATGTCGGCCTGGCCCCCAGGCTGACCTGGCACCTGCCCGATGGCGTCAGCGTCGGCGAGGTGGCCTATCCGCTCCCCCAGACCCTGCTGATCGACGGCATCATGAACCATGTCTACGACCAACCCTACGCGCTGCTGGCGGAGCTCTCCATCGCCGAGGGGATGGCCCTGGGCACCCAACTGCCGATCCGCCTCGACATGCAGTATCTGGCCTGCCGTCACGACGCCTGCGTCCCGGAGCGCGCCAGCCTGCAGATCACGCTGCACGTCGGCCACGGTGAACCCGATGCCGCCCTCGCCACCGACTTTGCCAAGTGGCGGCAGGCGTTGCCCAGACCGCTCGGCTCCCCCGTCGGTTTCACCATCAATGAGCAGCGGCTGCGCCTCGAGGTGCCGCTCCCCGCCAGCATAGAGGTCGACGAGCCGCACCTCTTCAGCGCCACCAGACAGGCCATCGTCGATGCCGCCCCCCAGCGGTTTGAACGCCGGGGCGATCTGCTCATCGTCGAGACCCGGGCAGGAGCCAAGCCGACCGAGGCATTCGAGGCGACCCTGGCGCTCGGCAACGGCCTGGGGCTGGATCTGGACGCCCGGCTTGCCGCCGCTCCGGCCAAAGGTGGGAGCGGTGCAACCGCCCTGCTGCTGGCGCTGGCCGGGGCGATCGCCGGTGGCCTGCTGCTGAACCTGATGCCCTGCGTCTTCCCCATCCTCAGCCTCAAGGCGATGAGCCTGGCACGGGCAGGAACCAGCGCCCGTGCCGCGCGGCGCGAAGCGCTGGCCTACACCGCCGGGGTGATGGCGACCTGCATGCTGCTCGGTGGCGTGCTGCTGGTCATGCGGGCGGGCGGTGCCCAGCTCGGTTGGGCCTTCCAGCTGCAGGATCCGCGCATGATACTGCTGTTGCTGCTGCTGACCTGCGTCATCGCCTTCAACATGGTCGGCCTGTTTGAGCTGAGCACTCTCGACGCCGGAGCCGGACTGACCCGGCGCGACGGCGCTGCCGGGGCGTTCTGGACCGGCGCCCTCGCCGCCTTCGTCGCCACCCCCTGCACTGGCCCCTTCATGGCGGCGGCACTCGGCACCGCCCTGATCCTGCCGCCCCTTGCGGGCATGCTGGTGTTCGCCGGATTGGGGTTTGGCATAGCCCTACCCTTCCTGCTGCTGGGATATGTCCCGGCCCTGCAGCGCCGGATGCCGAAACCCGGGCTCTGGATGGCAACCCTTCGCCGCCTGCTCGCCGTCCCCATGTTCCTGACCATGCTGGCGCTGTCGTGGGTGCTCGGCCAACAGGTGTCCGCCAACGCGCTGACCGCCAGCCTGGGCTGTGCCATGCTGCTGACGTTCGGCCTCTGGCTGACCGGCCTGCGTCAGCAAGCGATGAAGCCGCAGGCCTGGCTGCCGGCCGTGTTGGCTGCCGTCCTCGTCATCCCCCTCGGCCTGAGCCAGATGAGCGAGCGCGCCACCCAGTCCCAACCCGCCAACCGGCTCGCCTTCGACCCAGCCAAGCTGGAAGCCCTGAGAGCGGGGGACAAGCCGGTGTTCCTCTACTTCACCGCCGACTGGTGCATGACCTGCAAGGTCAACGAGCAAGTCGCCATCGATCGCCGCGCCACGGAACAAGCCTTGGCCGAGGCGGGCGTCGAGGTGATGCGGGGGGACTGGACCCAGGGCGATCCCGGGATCACCGCCTTCCTGGCGCAGCACGGTCGCTCCGGTGTGCCGCTCTACCTCTGGTATGTGCCTGGCCAGCGCGAGCCCAGGGTCCTACCCCAGGTGCTCGGCCCGGACAGCCTGATCGATCAGGCTCGCGCCCTGCCCTGAAAAGCAAAATGCCAGTCGCATCGACTGGCATTTTTTCATTCGCTCAAACCGTTCAGCTCCGGCGAGCGTCTTCCTGCAGCCACTGGGCCACCCGCTTGGCGAAGTAGGTGAGGATGCCGTCGGCCCCTGCCCGCTTGAAGCAGACCAGGGATTCCAGGATGCACTCCTTCTCCTTCAACCAGCCGTTCTGGATGGCGGCCATGTGCATGGCGTATTCGCCGCTCACCTGATAGGCGAAGGTCGGCACCCCGAACTGGTCCTTGACCCGGCGGATCACGTCCAGATACGGCATGCCCGGCTTGACCATGACGCTGTCGGCCCCTTCCTGGATGTCCAGTGCCACCTCGTGCAGGGCCTCGTTGTCGTTGGCCGGATCCATCTGATAGGTGGCCTTGTTGCTCTTGCCGAGGTTGCCGGCGGAGCCCACCGCATCGCGGAACGGGCCGTAGTAGCAGGAGGCGTATTTGGCGGAGTAGGCCATGATCTGCACGTTGACGAAGCCGTTCTCCTCCAGTGCGGCGCGGATCGCGCCGATGCGGCCATCCATCATGTCGGACGGTGCCACTATGTCGGCGCCGGCTGCGGCATGGGAGAGCGCCTGCTTCACCAGGATCTCGGTGGTGATGTCGTTTTGCACATAGCCTTCGTCATCGATGATGCCGTCCTGGCCGTGGGTGGTGAAGGGATCCAGCGCCACGTCGGTGATGACCCCGAGTTCCGGGAAGCGCGCCTTGAGGGCACGGGTGGCGCGCTGGGCCAAGCCGTCGGGGCTGTAAGCCTCCTCCGCCATCAGGCTCTTGCTTTGAAGCGGCGTCACCGGGAACAGGGCGATGGCGGGTACGCCGAGAGCCACCAGTTCCGCGGCGTCCTCCAGCAGCAGGTCAATGGAGAGGCGATCCACTCCGGGCATGGAGGCGACGGCCTCGCGCTGGTTCACCCCTTCCAGCACGAACACCGGATAGATGAGGTCATCGACGGTCAGCGTATTTTCACGTACCAGACGACGGCTGAAGTCATTCTTGCGCACCCGGCGCAGGCGGCGGCCCGGGAAGGCGCCCGGAAGAGTAGTTGCCATGAGTCACTCCTGGAGTGGAAGTTGGAAGAACGCGGCTGAGGTGGCCCGGGTGTGGGCCAGCAAGGCCTCGGGCGTCTCACCACGACAGGCCGCCACCACCTTGGCGATGTGCGGCAGAAAAGCGGGTTCGTTGCGTTTGGGTCTGGGCTTCAGATCCCGTGGCACCAGATAGGGAGCGTCGGTCTCTATCATCAACCGGCCGGCCGGGATCCGCGCCACCTGTTCGCGCAGCAGCTGACCACGGCGCTCGTCGCACAGCCAGCCGGTCACGCCGATATGCAGTCCCAGTGCCAGACACTCGTCCAGTTCGGCATCGGCGCCAGTGAAGCAGTGCAGCACGGCGCCGGGCAGACGCGGCAACCAGGGCCGCAGGATCTCGATGAAACGCGCGTGAGCATCCCGGCAGTGCAGGAACACCGGCATGTTCAGCTCGGCAGCCAGCGCCAGCTGGGCGTCGAATACCGCATCCTGTACCGGCCGGGGCGAGAAGTCGCGGTTGTAATCGAGACCGCACTCGCCGATGGCCACCACCTGGGGTAGAGCAGCCAGCTCACGCAAGGCGGGCAGAGTCTGTGCATCGACACTCGACGCGTCGTGGGGATGCACCCCGGCGGTGGAGAAGCAGTAGCCCGGCCAGCGGGCGGCCAAGGCGGCACTCTCCCGGCTGCCCGCCAGGCAGGTGCCGGTGAGGATCAACCCCTCGACCCCGGCATCGCGGGCACGGTTCACCAGCTCGGCCTGTTCGCCGGCAAACTGGGGACTGGTGAGGTTGATTCCGATGTCGATCATGGGGTGAGCATTTCCAGATAAAGAGGCTGTATATCAGGCATTTGAAAACCATCTACAGGATGGGGCCTTACCATACGCTTGTGCGGGGGGCATGAAAAGAGGAAGGGAGCCTGGGCTCCCCTCATCCTTCCACAATCACGGCTCTTCACCCACCTGATCTGTCTCGGCGGGATCGTCCTTCTTCACGTAGAAACGGGCGAAGAAGAGGCCGAGCTCCCACAGCGCCCACATGGGGATCGCCAGCAGGGTCTGGGAGAAGACATCGGGGGGCGTCAGCAACATGCCCACCACGAAGACCCCGACGATGACGTAGGGGCGCTTCTCCTTGAGGCTCTTGGGCGTAGTCACTCCGGTCCAGCACAGCAGTATGGTGGCGATGGGGATCTCGAACGCCACCCCGAACGCGAAGAACAGGGTCAGCACGAAGTCCAGGTAGCTGGCGATGTCGGTCGCCACCGTAACCCCGGCGGGAGCCGTGCTGGTGAAAAAGCCAAACACCAGCGGAAACACCACGTAATAGGCGAACGCCATGCCGGCATAGAAGAGCACGGCACTGGAAGCGACCAACGGCAGGACCATGCGCCGCTCATGCTGGTACAACCCGGGTGCGATGAAGGCCCAGGCTTGATACAGCAGATAGGGAATGGCCACGAAGAAGGAGACCATCAGGGTCAGCTTGATGGGCGTGATGAAGGGGGTCGCCACGTCCGTCGCTATCATGCTGGTGCCTTCCGGCAGCTGGCTGAGCAGCGGCTGGGCCACGAAGTCATAGATGTTGTTGGAGAAGTAGATGAGCCCGACAAACACCAGCAAGATGGCCAGAATGGAGCGCATCAACCGGGTTCTCAACTCCACCAGGTGGCTGATCAGGGGTTGCTCGGCCTGACTCATGACTTCACCTCCTGGTTCTCTTTCACCAGAGGAGTGGGCACGGCGTCGAGCTGAGGAACTGCCTCTACCTCAGCTTCCGCCTCAGGCAGGGCCTGGGGCGCCGGAGCGATATTGGGCTCAGGCGCTGGCGTCACCGGAGGACGGATCTCGTTCTGTGACTCGGGTTGCGGCTGGTAGGGGCGATTCACCGACTGGGCCGCCGTCTTCAACTGCTCGATGGACTCCTGCAGCTCAGGGCTCAGGTTGCTCATCTTCAGGGTTTCGGCCTTTTTAAGGTCATTGTGCAGCTCTTGCAACTTGAGCTCCTGCTCCAGCTCGGACTTCACCGAGTTGGCCGTGCTGCGAATGAGCTTGATCCAGTGGGCTGCCGTACGGATGGCGCCGGGCAGCCGTTCCGGCCCCAGCACCACCAGGGCCACCACGGCGATGACGACCAGCTCCCAAAAACCGATGTCGAACATGGCTTAGGCCTGATCTTTGTCTTTCTGCTTGGTGGTGTCGGCGCTGTTGGCCGTTTCGTTCAGTTGCTTTGGCGGAAACTCCGCATCCTTCTGCTCGGGCTTGGCATCGGCCGGATCGTCGGACAGCGCCTTCTTGAAGCCCTTGACCGCCGCACCCAGATCACCGCCGATCCCGCGCAACTTCTTGGTGCCGAACAGCAGCACCACGATGACTGCGATGATCAACAACTGCCAGATACTGATACCACCCATGATATTTCTCCAAAATTGGCGCCAGTCGGCGCATTTGAGCGTTTAGCGGAAAGATTAGTGTGAGCGGGCCTTCAGCCAGCCGAGTACCCAGCATACACCGGCGCCGGCTAGCGTTATTTGTCCCCACTCAATGTGTTGTCTCTGGGTCAGCAAGAATACACCCGCAAGCAACAGGCTGGCTCCAACCCCTAAGAGGTAGCGCGCCTGCCCCTGGCGGCGGCTGTGCTTGCGAAAATCGGCGAACATCTGATCGAAATGGTGTTGCTGATGGCGCGCCTGACGCAGGGTCTCGTAGACCAGTTCAGGCAGTTCCGGCAGCTTCTCGGCCCAGAACGGCGCCTTTTCCTTGATGGCGTTCAGCACGGCCTTGGGGCCCACCTGCTGATGCATCCAGCTCTCCAGGTAGGGCTTGGCGGTCTGCCACAGATCCAGCTGGGGATAGAGTTGACGCCCCAGCCCTTCCACGTAGAGCAGGGTCTTCTGCAGCAGCACCAGCTGTGGTTGCACCTGCATGTTGAAGCGGCGGGCGGTGTTGAACAGGTTGAGCAGCACGTGGCCGAAAGAGATCTCGGACAGGGGCTTCTCGAAGATGGGCTCCAGCACGGTGCGGATGGCGAACTCGAACTCGTCCACCTTGGTATCGGCAGGCACCCAGCCGGACTCCACGTGCAGTTCCGCCACCCGGCGATAGTCCCGGTTGAAGAAGGCGAGGAAGTTCTCCGCCAGGTAGCGCTTGTCTTCCCGGTTCAACGTCCCGACGATTCCGCAGTCGATGCCGATCCAGAGGGGGTTCTCCGGGTGCTCATACGAGACGAAGATATTGCCCGGGTGCATGTCGGCGTGGAAGAAGCTGTCCCGGAACACCTGGGTGAAGAACACCTCCACCCCACGCTCCGCCAGCAGCTTCATGTTGGTGCCGTTGGCTTCCAGCGCCTCGATGTCAGAGACCGCAATGCCGTAGATGCGCTCCATCACCAGCACCTGCTCGCGGCAGTGTTCGGTGAACACCTCGGGCACGTAGAGGGCGTCGGATCCGGTGAAGTTGCGGCGCAGCTGGATGGCGTTGGCGGCTTCCCGCATCAGGTTCAGCTCGTCGAGTATGGTCTTGCGATACTCCTCCACCACCTCCACCGGGCGCAGTCGGGCGCTCTGGGGCACGAAGCGCGCGGCCAGTTTGGCCACCGCCTGCATCAGGCGAAGGTCCGCCTCGATGATGGGCTCGATGTCCGGGCGGATCACCTTGATGACGATCTCGCGGCCGTTCTCTTTCAATCTGGCGGTGTGCACCTGGGCGATAGAGGCGGACGCCAGCGGCGTCTCGTCGAAGTCATCGAACAGGGTCTCGATGGGGCAACCCAGGCTCGCCTCTATCTGACGGCGGGCGGCCTGGCCGCAGAAGGGAGGCACCCTGTCCTGCAACAGCGCCAGCTCCTCGGCGATATCCGGCGGCAACAGATCCCGCCGGGTCGACAGCATCTGGCCGAACTTGATGAAGATGGGGCCCAGCGCCTCGAAGGCGAGGCGGATGCGGGCACCGCGATTGAGGGTCGGCTGCTTGTTCTTGAGCCAGAACAGGCTGCGGCGCAGCAGGCGTCCCGGCCAGGGTTGATAGCGGGCGGGCACCAGCTCATCGATGCCCTGCTCCAGCAGAATGCTGACGATGCGATAGAGGCGTTTGAACTCTTTTGGAGTCATCAGCTCACCCGTTGTTCGAGACGGGCCAGTCGCAACTCGACCGCCTTCATGTGCTGGGCCAGCAACTCGACATCGTCGTTGAAACTGGCGACCTCCAGCGGACCCGGCGCGACTCTGGCCTCTTCGGTCAGGTACTCCGCCAGCTGACGCTGGCTGCGACACAGCTCACGTCCCACCAGACGACGCGCCTGACGGGCACCGCTGCACAGGGTATGGGCCAGTACGTCACCGGTGTAACGGGAGAGCTCCTCCTCCCAGTCGATATCCAGCTCCCCCAGCAAAGCGCTGAAGGCCTGTACCAGCTGGGGATCGCCGCTCAGATCGAGCCGCTCCTCGCGGATATAGCGGGTCAGGGAAGAGGGATCTTTGAGCAGACCCAGGGCCGTCAGGGAGAGGCTCAGCACCGCATCGGCCTCCCCTTCAAACTGGGCCAGCACATCGAGGCGACGCTCGGAGAACACGAACCAGAGTGGCTTGAGCTCACGCAGCTCCAGCTTGAGCACCTTGCCCGCCAGCTTGCGCAGCCGCTCAGGGCTCTGCTTGTCGAGGGCCAGCAACTGGTTGAGGCTGGTTTCGATCACCGCAGTGACCATGGCATCCATCGGCATAGGCAACCTTAAAACTTGTAACCACGGTGCAGGGCGACTACGCCCTGGGTCAGGTTGTAGAAGTCCACCTGATCGAAACCGGCGCTCTCCATCATCCCCTTCAGGGTCTGCTGATCCGGGTGCATGCGAATGGACTCCGCCAGGTACTTGTAGCTCTCGCTGTCGTTCGCCACGATCTCGCCCATCTTGGGCAACAGCTTGAAGGAGTAAAGGTCATAGAGCTTGGCGATCACCTCGCTCTCGGGCTTGGAGAACTCCAGCACCAGCAGGCGTCCACCCGGCTTGAGCACCCGGTACATGGAAGCCAGCGCCTTGTCCTTGTCGGTAACGTTGCGCAGGCCGAAGCCAATGGTGATGACATCGAAGTGATTGTCCGGGAAGGGCAGCGCCTCGGCGTTGGCCTGCACGTAGGAGACGTTGTTTGCCACCCCCAGATTGCGCAGCTTGTCGCGACCCACCTTCAGCATGGAGTCGTTGATGTCCGCCAACACGACCTGACCGGTTTCACCGACGATGCGGGAGAACTTGGCAGTCAGATCACCGGTACCACCGGCCAGATCCAGCACTTTCTGTCCTTTACGCACACCGGAGCAGTCGATCGTAAAGCGCTTCCAGAGGCGGTGGATGCCGAACGACATCAGATCGTTCATCAGATCATACTTGGCCGCCACCGAATGGAAGACGCCGGCAACCAGAGTTTCCTTCTCGGTCGTCGCCACGGTTTTATAGCCAAAATGCGTAGTATTCGTCTGTTCCGACATCCCTCAAACACCCATAGAGCAAAGAATGGCCGTCAGTTTACCAGAGCAGCCAGCGTCCGGACACCTCGGAACCTGTTTACTGCCCGCTCTGGGGGCGGCCGGTCGGATGATATGGAGTGAGCCTCATCTTCCGGCAAGGGGACAAGGCATGCCTCAACCCCGGCTTGCCACCAACTGCATACCCAGCATCACCATGGCCAGGCAGAGGAAGAGGTTGAGACCCATGTTGAGCAGCGCCTTGAGATAGGCGCCCTGCTGGGCCAGCAGCACGGTATCCAGCGCGAATGAGGAAAAAGTAGTCAACGCCCCCAGAATACCCACCATGAGCAGTGGTTTCATCGGGTGATCCGGCACATAGCCGTGGCTTATCAGGGCATAGGCCAATCCCATGATGAAGGAGCCGATGACGTTGACCGCCAGGGTGCCGTAGGGAAAATGGCGCCCCAGCAGCAATGCCATCAACTCGCCCATGCCAAAACGCAGACAGGCGCCGATCGCCCCGCCGGCGGCCACACATAACCAGGTTTGCATATCGATGGATTCCGTTGTGCCAAGCCAGTATTCGGGGATTATGCAAAAGCGCCGTCAGGGATGACAGGGCCAGGATCAATTCATCCAGGGTTAACGGCGAAAATCGACCGCCTCTTCCCTCGGCAGGTGCAGGGACGTCTGCGCGGGCCGGGTCTGGGCGATCACCCGTCCTCCCCGGACGGAGTAGCGCACCGGCACCTGCCGCCGCACCGCATCGAAGCCATTCTCCGCCGGCAGGATCACCAGGTTGGCGGGCTTGCCAACCTGGATGCCGTATCTGTCCTGCACGTTCAGGGTGCGGGCGCTGTGCTCGCCGATGAGCTTGAGGCTATCGTTGATCTGCTCGTAGCCCATGATCTGACAGACATGCAGTCCCATGTGCAGTACCTGCAGCATGTTGCCCGTCCCCATGGGGTACCAGGGGTCAAACACGTCGTCATGGCCGAAGCAGACATTGATGCCCGCCTCCAGCATCTCCTTCACCCGGGTGATCCCCCGGCGTTTGGGATAGGTATCGAACCGCCCCTGCAGATGGATATTCACCAGAGGGTTTGCCACGAAGTTGATCTCCGCCATGCGCAGCAGCCGGAACAATCGGGAGGCATAGGCGCCGTTGTAGGAGTGCATGGCGGTGGTGTGGCTGGCGGTGACCCGCTGACCCATGCCGCGCTCGTATGCGAGGGTGGCCAGGGTCTCGATGAAGCGGGACTGCTCGTCGTCGATCTCGTCGCAGTGCACATCGACCAGCACCCCGTATTGCTCCGCCAATACGAAGATGTGATGCAGGCTCTGCACCCCGTACTCCCGAGTAAACTCGAAGTGAGGAATGGCGCCGATCACATCGGCCCCCAGCCTGAGTGCCTCTTCCAGCAAGGCCTTGCCGTTGGGATAGGAGAGTATCCCCTCCTGCGGGAAGGCCACTATCTGCAGCTCGATCCACTCCTTCATCTCCTCGCGCACCTCCAGCATGGCCTTCAGCGCCACCAAGTGAGGATCCGAGACGTCCACATGGGTGCGCACGAACTGGATGCCGTTGGCCATCTGCCACTTGAGCGTCTGGATGGCACGACGCTTGACGTCCTCGTGAGTCAGCAGCGCCTTGCGCTCGGCCCAGCGTTCGATCCCCTCGAACAGAGTGCCCGACAGGTTCCAGTTCGGCTCGCCCGCCGTCTGGGTGGTATCCAGGTGAATGTGAGGTTCGATGAAGGGCGCGATGGCAAGACCGCCTTCCCCGTCCAGTTCGGCAACAGAGGGGAGAGGAGTCCCCATGGGCTCGATGGCCCGGATATGGCCACCTTCACAAAGGAGCTGCCAAAAACCCGTCTGCCCGGCCAGGCTCACATTCTTTATCAGCATGTTTTTATTCCCTATTTTAGGAAAATTCCGCCTTTTTCAGCCCATAACTTAGCTTGGATCAATTTACTAGAAAAGCGTTCACATTGAATACATATGAAATCGCCACCATTGATAAATATATAAACAACACAATAAAGAGGTGACGAGGATGAAACCTGGAATGACCGAAATAAGAAGTGCCGGCCTGTTTCACGAGTACTTGCAGACGCTGGGTATCGTCAAGCCCCCTTTGACATCGATCGAAAGGAGCTGGGAATACAAACGCGGTGAAAAGCTGGTCGCGGCCATCCAGATAGAGAAGTCGGGACAAGCCCGTTTCTACCTCGACGCCAGAAAGATATCGGTGAATTGAGAATGCAAAAAAGCCTCCCGACTGGGAGGCTTTCTTTTTAATGGTGCTGATACCCAGAATCGAACTGGGGACCTCATCCTTACCAAGGATGCGCTCTACCGACTGAGCCATATCAGCACACTAACCGGTAAAGACCACGCTCATCGCGCAATCTTGAAATGGGTGCCTGGCAGTGTCCTACTCTCGCATGGCGAATGCCACACTACCATCGGCGCTACCGCGTTTCACTTCTGAGTTCGGCATGGGATCAGGTGGTTCCACGGCGCTATGGCCGCCAGGCAAATTCTTAATCTAGAAAGCTGACGTGAATAACGATGTCGCTCTTGGCTCGTCGCTATCACTGAATTTGAGTAGTTCATGCACTTGCTACAAGGCCCAGAACACTTCTTGGGTGTTGTATGGTTAAGCCTCACGGGTAATTAGTATGGGTTAGCTCAACACGTCACCGCGCTTACACACCCCACCTATCAACGTTGTGGTCTCCAACGGCCCTTTAGGACCCTCAAGGGGTCAGGGATGACTCATCTCAGGGCTCGCTTCCCGCTTAGATGCTTTCAGCGGTTATCGATTCCGAACTTAGCTACCGGGCAGTGCCACTGGCGTGACAACCCGAACACCAGAGGTTCGTTCACTCCGGTCCTCTCGTACTAGGAGCAACTCCCTTCAATCATCCAACGCCCACGGCAGATAGGGACCGAACTGTCTCACGACGTTCTGAACCCAGCTCGCGTACCACTTTAAATGGCGAACAGCCATACCCTTGGGACCGACTTCAGCCCCAGGATGTGATGAGCCGACATCGAGGTGCCAAACACCGCCGTCGATATGAACTCTTGGGCGGTATCAGCCTGTTATCCCCGGAGTACCTTTTATCCGTTGAGCGATGGCCCTTCCATTCAGAACCACCGGATCACTATGACCTACTTTCGTACCTGCTCGACCTGTCCGTCTCGCAGTTAAGCTGGCTTATGCCATTGCACTAACCTCCTGATGTCCGACCAGGATTAGCCAACCTTCGTGCTCCTCCGTTACTCTTTGGGAGGAGACCGCCCCAGTCAAACTACCCACCAGGCACTGTCCGCGAGCCCGATTCAGGGCCCTGCGTTAGAACATCAAACATACAAGGGTGGTATTTCAAGGACGGCTCCACGACAACTGGCGTCATCGCTTCAAAGCCTCCCACCTATCCTACACATGTAGGTTCAATGTTCAGTGCCAAGCTGTAGTAAAGGTTCACGGGGTCTTTCCGTCTAGCCGCGGGTACACCGCATCTTCACGGCGAATTCGATTTCACTGAGTCTCGGGTGGAGACAGCATGGCCATGGTTACACCATTCGTGCAGGTCGGAACTTACCCGACAAGGAATTTCGCTACCTTAGGACCGTTATAGTTACGGCCGCCGTTTACCGGGGCTTCGATCAAGAGCTTCGCTTGCGCTAACCCCATCAATTAACCTTCCGGCACCGGGCAGGTGTCACACCCTATACGTCCACTTTCGTGTTTGCAGAGTGCTGTGTTTTTGATAAACAGTCCCAGCCATCTGGTCACTGCGACTCCCGACAGCTCCATCCGCAAGGGACTTCACCATCAAGAGCGAACCTTCTCCCGAAGTTACGGTTCTATTTTGCCTAGTTCCTTCACCCGAGTTCTCTCAAGCGCCTTGGTATTCTCTACCCGACCACCTGTGTCGGTTTGGGGTACGATGACTTGTAATCTGAAGCTTAGAGGCTTTTCCTGGAAGCAGGGCATCAATGGCTTCCGCACCGTAGTGCGTTCGTCTCGTGTCTCAGTGTTGTGTCTCCGGATTTGCCTAGAAACACCACCTACGCACTTTCACCAGGACAACCGTCGCCTGGCCCACCTAGCCTTCTCCGTCCCCCCATCGCAATTACAAGTCGTGCAGGAATATTAACCTGCTTCCCATCGATTACGCCTTTCGGCCTCACCTTAGGGGTCGACTCACCCTGCCCCGATTAACGTTGGACAGGAACCCTTGGTCTTCCGGCGAGGAGGCTTTTCACCCCCTTTATCGTTACTTACGTCAGCATTCGCACTTCTGATATCTCCAGCATACCTCTCGATACACCTTCGCAGACTTACAGAACGCTCCCCTACCACTCACGCTTAGCGTGAATCCGCGGCTTCGGTGCCTGGTTTGAGCCCCGTTACATCTTCCGCGCAGGCCGACTCGACTAGTGAGCTATTACGCTTTCTTTAAATGATGGCTGCTTCTAAGCCAACATCCTAGCTGTCTGAGCCTTCCCACATCGTTTCCCACTTAACCAGAACTTTGGGACCTTAGCCGGCGGTCTGGGTTGTTTCCCTCTTCACGACGGACGTTAGCACCCGCCGTGTGTCTCCCGGATATTACTTACTGGTATTCGGAGTTTGCATGGGGTTGGTAAGTCGGGATGACCCCCTAGCCCAAACAGTGCTCTACCCCCAGTAGTATTCGTCCGAGGCGCTACCTAAATAGCTTTCGGGGAGAACCAGCTATCTCCGAGTTTGATTGGCCTTTCACCCCCAGCCACAGGTCATCCCCTAACTTTGCAACGTTAGTGGGTTCGGTCCTCCAGTTGATGTTACTCAACCTTCAACCTGCCCATGGCTAGATCACCCGGTTTCGGGTCTACACCTTGCAACTAGACGCCCAGTTAAGACTCGGTTTCCCTACGGCTCCCCTATACGGTTAACCTCGCTACAAAATGTAAGTCGCTGACCCATTATACAAAAGGTACGCAGTCACCCCGAAGGGCTCCCACTGCTTGTACGTACACGGTTTCAGGTTCTATTTCACTCCCCTCACAGGGGTTCTTTTCGCCTTTCCCTCACGGTACTGGTTCACTATCGGTCAGTCAGGAGTATTTAGCCTTGGAGGATGGTCCCCCCATGTTCAGACAGGATGTCACGTGTCCCGCCCTACTCGATTTCACATCAAGGTTGTTTTCGTGTACGGGGCTATCACCCTGTATCGCCGGCCTTTCCAGGACCGTTCCACTAACTTCCAAGATGCTTAAGGGCTAATCCCCGTTCGCTCGCCGCTACTGAGGGAATCTCGGTTGATTTCTTTTCCTCGGGGTACTTAGATGTTTCAGTTCTCCCGGTTCGCCTCCGTTAGCTATGTATTCACTAACGGATACCCAGCTTATGCTGGGTGGGTTTCCCCATTCGGAAATCTGTGAGTAATAGCGTCTCTTACCGACTTCTCACAGCTTATCGCAGGTTAGTACGTCCTTCATCGCCTCTGACTGCCAAGGCATCCACCATGTACGCTTAGTCACTTAACCATACAACCCCAAGAAGTGTCGTCGAAACGACGCGACTTGTTGTTGTACAACAAGGACCAAATAAAATTTGGTTTTCGCCAAGAAGTTTCCAAAGCACTTGT
>NZ_CP157875.1:0-62500 GCF_040215105.1 Aeromonas veronii | reverse complement strand
CATGGTAGCGCCCGGCCATAAAGCTGGTTACCATGGAGGTGAATAGAGTGTTGCACCTTTTTTGCTTTCATTTACAAAAGGTCTTTAAAGATGAATTTATCCAAGTTTCCTGCTTATGTGCAGGCTGCCGTACTCGCCCTGGTATTGGCGCTGGTCGGCTACCTGGTTGCCCAAGCTCTGCAGTTTTCTCTGAAAGCCGAAGTTATTTTTGCCGTCGGTCTGGCCATTGGTGGTTTCGTCGTACCGCTGTTTCTCAATCGGGCTCCCGTCAGTGCGGCCGAGCCAGGTACGAATCAGGAGACCTGCACCTTATATGTAGGCAACCTGCCCTATCGCGCCAACGAGATCGCCGTGCGTGAACTGTTTGCAGAACAAGGCCAGGTGATTTCAGTCCGTTTGATGAAAGACAAGGCAACCGGCAAGCGTCGGGGCTTCGGCTTCGTGGAGATGCCTGCCGCCGATGCGGCCAAGGCGATCGTCGCGTTGAATGACAAGGAATATCAGCAGCGTACCCTCAAGGTACGTGAAGCGAATGACAAGCGGGACAGGGATGAGCGGGAAGGCGGCGACGTCGACGCCTGAGAACTCAGAACTCAACCTCTTCCAGTGATGACAACCCCCAAGCTTGCAAGGGGGTTGTCAGTTTCTGGGCCTGGGCATCCAGCCGGGTGCAATATGCCCGCCCCTTCCCCTCTTCCCGCATGGGTGTCGGCACATCGGCCAACAAGTGAGCCACTCGTCTCGCCACCGCACTGCCTGAATCCACCAGTTGGCAATTCGGCATCAGTTGCCGGATCTCGTCATCAAGCAGCGGGAAATGGGTGCAGCCCAGCACCAGGGTATCCGGCACCACCGCTTCGTCCAGCCAATCCGCCAGCACCTCGCGCAACAGCGCCATGTTGACCGGTCGCCCTGCCAGCTTGTGCTCGGCTTCGATCACCAGCTCGGTCGCCCCCTTGAGCAACACCCGCTTGCCTGGGGCGAACTGTGCGATCAGGGTATGGGTGTATGCGCGGCTGACGGTGCCGGGGGTCGCCAGCAGGCCGATGCAACCATTGTGGGTCAGGGCGGCGGCGGGCTTGATGGCTGGAACCACCCCCACCACGGGGACTTTCAGGGTCTCCCGCAGGGCGGGAAGCGCTATGGTGCTGGCGGTGTTGCAGGCGATCACCACCAGATCGATGGCATTTGCCGCCACCATGTGGCTGACCAGGCGACAACAGGCGGCGATAAGCGCCGGCTCGCTCAGTTCGCCATAGGGGAAGTTGGCATTGTCGAAGCAGTAGACGTAGTTGTGCGCAGGCAAGGTGCGACGGATCTCGCGATAGACGGTCAAACCGCCCATGCCTGAGTCGAACACTAGAATATTGGCCACCTGAGCTCCCCCTTGAATGCAAGGCGGCGATCATACTCCCGCGGACGGCCAATAGAAAAGGCCCCGCACATGGCGGGGCCTCGCTTTTTCCTCTCTATATAAGCAGAGGAAGGATTACAGACGATAGTCGGCGGTCAGCTTGAACTCGGTACCCGCCGCGGCATAGCCATAGGCAGGCACATAGTTGCGATCGAACAGGTTGTCGATGCGACCGCCCAGGGTCAGCTGAGGCAGCACATCATAGCTGGCCCCCAGGTTGACCAGGGTATAGGAGCCCAGCACCACCCGCTCGGCCGGGAAGCTGTTGAAGTTCTTGTCATCCCGCTTGCCCACATAGAGCAGCTCGGTCGACAGATCCACCGGGCCCAGCTGTGCCTGGGTCAGCCAGCTCGCCTTCTGCTTGGCGCGGCGCAACAGCTGCTGATCCCCGTCGTTCTTGTCCTCGGTCTTGGTGTAATCGAAGCTCAGATCGTGGCGCAGCGGACCTGTCTCCAGCCCAAGGGCCACTTCCACACCCCGGATCTCGGCATCCGTATTATCCGGCTTGCAGCTGGACGAGGCGCTCTGGCAGGAGATCAGGTTCTGGATCTCGTTGCGATACAGGTTGATGGACCAGTCCCAGGCGGTGTAGCGACCGGAGAAGTCCAGCTCCAGGTTCTTGCTCTCTTCCGGCTGCAGGTTCGGGTTCTCATAGCCCGGGTAATAGAGATCGAGGAAGGTCGGCGCCTTGAAGGCAGTGCCGTAGCTCAACCGTACATTGTGATTCTCGTTGATATCCAGCCCGGCCGCCGCGGACCAGGTGTTGTGGCGACCATACTGCTCGTTGTCATCGGTACGGCCGGACAATTCCCCCAGCAGGGCCTGCCAGCGGTAGCTCGCCACGGCGAACAGACCGGTATTGTCGCGATCCGGTGCATTGAACGACTGGCCATAGCTGCGAGAATCGGACTTCATCTGTTCCTGCTGCCAGTCGGCGCCACCGGTCAGAGACAAGCCTTCCACACCGCTCCAGTTGTTGATCCAGGAGAAACGGGTCAGCCCGGTGTGAATGGGCTCGGCGCTGGACTCGCCATTGCTCTCCCACCAGCTCTTCAGCTTGTTCTCACCGTAGCTGGCCTCCAGCCGGCTGCTCAGGGCACCGCTCTGGTACTTGAGGCCACCGTCGTACTGGAAGGCCTGTACCCGGCTCTGATCGGACGACATATAGGGATCGTCCATCTCGGTCTGGTTGTCATAACCCTGGGCGTTGAAGTCGGCGCTCCAGGCCTCGTTGAAGGCGTGGTTCAGACCGAACTGGCCGTTCAGGCTGTCGAAACCATCCCGATCCGGTTGCTGGGCACCGGCGACCACGTCGAAGCCATCGGTACGCTCATAACCCACCAGCAGGTTCAGGTCGGTCTTCTCGCCCAGAGCCTGCACGGTACGCACCTGACCCTGGCCGTAGCCATGACTGCCCACTCCACCTTTCAAATGGGTCTCGCTGCCATTCTTGGCGGAGGTCTTGGAGATGAGGTTGATGACCCCCCCGATGGCATTGGCGCCATAGACGGCGGCACGGGGGCCACGGATGTATTCGATGCGCTCGATGTTGCCAAGGGGGATCTGGCTCAGATCCGGCGTGCCCGACACCATGGCGGCAATGGGACGACCGTTCATCAGCACCAGCGAATGGTTGGAGTTGGTACCGCGGATGAACAGGCTGCTGGCATGGCCACGACCACCCAGGGTGGTAATCTGCACACCCGGCAGGGTTTTCAGCAAGTCCGGCAGGCTCTGTACCTGACGGGATTCGATCTCGGCACGATCGATCACCATGATGGGAGCAAGCACGGTGCTGGCGGGTTGTTCCACCCGGTTGGCGGTCACCACCAGGGTGTCATTGGCATTGGGGGTCTGGGCGAAGGCTGCTGCCGGCAACAGGGCAACCGCCAATAATGTCTTGGACATGAGAGATCCTTAAGTTCGCGTAAGCATCTTCCGTGGCCGGTTTCTCTCGGCCCGAAATACGAACTTTGGCAGGTCTTCGGGCTCGGGGGCTGATGACCTAGGCGACGGCTTCCCACCCGATGGCAGTGCCTGATGTCGCTTCGTTCCCCCTTACCGCTGCGCGCCAGCTCCGGATTCTCACCGGATTCCCTATTAAGCATGATGCGCCAAAGCGGGGGGGATTATAGGCAGAGTCTCATCGGATGTATAGCCATCTGGATTTCTAAACCAACTTCTGCATTTCACCACGCCATGGCCACCAACGATCCCGCCAGACAGGATCATTCGATGGCCGGAGTCGGCTACGTCACCCAGCACCTCGTGACACAAGTCGTTGAACTGTTTCATGTTGGAGGAGAACTAGCCGAATCACGGCTCCCCGAACCAACCGGCACGGCCCCTCAGCGACGAGGCAAGATACGCTGTCCCGTGAAATTTTGAACCAGCCTGCACGGCTTTTTGGTAACATGCGGCAAACGTTTGACATCCAAGGAAGCCGTAATGACGAACCCCCCTTTGATCGGCCTGGTGATGGGCTCTGACTCCGACTGGCCCGTGATGCAGGCGGCCGCCCGCATCCTCAAGGAACATGGCGTCCCTTACGAGGCGAGAGTGGTCTCCGCCCACCGCACCCCGGACCTGCTGTTCGAGTATGCGGCCAGCGCCCGCGAGCGCGGCCTGCGGGCCATCATCGCCGGGGCTGGCGGCGCCGCCCACCTGCCGGGCATGCTGGCCGCCAAGACCACGATACCCGTGCTCGGGGTGCCGATCCCGACTCGTCAGCTCAAGGGGATGGATTCCCTGCTCTCCATCGTCCAGATGCCCAAAGGGGTGCCGGTCGCCACCTTCGCCATCGGTGAAGCGGGCGCCGCCAACGCCGGTCTGTTCGCCGTCTCCCTGCTCTCGGTCGCCCAGGACAGTGACGCTCCCCGCTATCAGCAGCAGCTCGACGGCTTCCGCGCCAAGGAGCGCGACCGGGTATTGGCCCTGCAACTGGAGGAGCCGGCATGATACTGCCTCCCGCGACTCTGGGGATGCTCGGCGGCGGCCAGCTCGGTCGCTACTTCGTCATGGCGGCCCATCGCCTCGGTTATCAGGTCGTGGTGCTGGATCCGGATCCCGCCAGCATCGCCGGTGCCGCCGCCGATCAGCAGATAGTGGCGGCCTATGACGATGCGGAAGCCCTGGCCGAGCTGGCCCGTCGCTGCGTCGGCGTGACCTGCGAGTTCGAGAACGTGCCGGCGGCCTCCCTGGCCCTGCTGGAGCAACACCTGCCGGTACGCCCCGCCGCCAGTGCGGTGAGGGTGTGTCAGGATCGCCGGGAAGAGAAAGCCTTCCTGACCCGCACCGGGGTACCGGTTGCCCCCAACCTGACTCTGCTCCCCAATGAACCGCTGCCCGCTCTGCCAAACGACCTCTTCCCCGCCATCCTCAAAACCGCCCGCGAGGGCTATGACGGCAAGGGGCAGTGGACGGTGACAAGCAGCGCCGAGCTGACCGCCGCCCTCGCGACCAGCGGCGTGCCCTGCGTGCTGGAGAAACGACTGCCACTGGCAGGTGAATTTGCCCTGACCCTGGCCCGCAGCCCGAGCGGCGCCATCAGCGCCCTGCCCCTGGTGCAGAACTGGCACAGCGGCGGCATCCTGGCTCAGACCCGCTCCCCCGCCAATGTCCCGGCTCTCGAGGCCGAGGCCAAACGCATCGCCGAGCACCTGATCGCCGCCCTCGACTATGTGGGCGTGCTGACGGTGGAGTTCTTCCTGGTGGACGGCAAGCTGCTGGTGAACGAGATGGCCCCCCGCCCCCACAACTCGGGCCATCCCAGCATCGACAACGCCGGTTGCTGCCAGTTCGAGCTGCAGGTGCGCGCCCTGTGCGATCTGCCCCTGCCCAAGCAGGCCGAGGTCCAACCCGCCATCCTGCTCAACCTGCTCGGGGATCTGTGGCAGCACGGCACCCCGGACTGGGCCGGTGCCCTGGCCCTGCCGGGGGTGCACCTGCACCTCTACGGCAAGGGCGAGGCGCGCCCCGGTCGCAAGATGGGCCATGTCACCGTCACCGGCCTGGATTGGCCGACTGTGGAGGCGACCGCCAGCCAGCTTCGCACCCTGCTGGGGCTGCCACCGCGCTGAGTGCTACCCCTTCAATGCAAAGACCCGGGCCAAGGCCCGGGTCTTTTTTTACTGCTTGCGAAGGCGCGCGGGGTTGTCAGGCCCGATCTGCTGCCACCACCGGGGACGGCAGACGAATGGTGAGGGAGAGCACCAGCGCCACCACCATCAGCACCAGGATGAGGTTGAAGGTCGCCATGAAGCCGCCGAACAGGGACGCGACGATGGAACCTATGATGCTGCCGAGACCAAAGCCCAAGTAGATGACGCCGTAGTTCTTGGTCAGGTTGTTCAGGCCGAAGAAGTCGCTCACCAGAGAGGGGTAGACAGTGATGGTGCCGCCGAAGCTGAAGGCCACGCAGGCCACCGCCACGAAGAAGAGGTTCGCATTGAGGGGCACGAACAACAGCAGCCCCATGCCCACCAGCGTGATGACCTGGGCGATGGTGATGACCCGGATGCGGGACATCTTGTCAGACAGGATGCCCAGCACCAGACGACCACCCAGGTTGGCCATGGCGATGATGGCGACGGCGTTAGCGGCCACCGAGCCCGGCAGACCCACCATCTTCTCGCCGATGTCCTTGGCCACGCCGATGACATAGAGGCCGCTCATGCAGGCGGTGAGGAACATCAGCGCCAGCATCCAGTACTGGGGCTTGCGCATCGCCTGTGCCAGGGTGAAGTCACGGCTCTCCGCTTGTTGCTGGGAGGCCGCCTGCTTGGGCGCATCCTTCATCAGCATGCCGCCCACCAGCACCATGGACATGGCGATCAGGCCCCACAGCTGGAAGGTGGCTTCCAGGCCGTTGTTCGACAGCAGCAGCAGGTTGATGTACTTGAAGCCCAGACTGCCAAGACCGTAAGCCCCGATGGAGCAGGCGGAGATCAGCCCCTTGCGCTCCGGGAACCACTTCACGCAGTTGGAGAGGGTCATCAGGTAGCCGGTACCGTCGGCGAAGCCCACCAGGATGCCGGCACAGAGGTAGAGCATGGCCAGGTTGCTGGCATGGGCGGTGAGGAAGAAGCCGATGCCGAGCAGCACACCGGCCCCCAGGGTGACGTTGCGCACCCCGAATCGCTCCTGCAGCTTGCCCGCCATGGAGGAGGCGACCGCCAGGGAGAGGCTGAGCAGACCGAAGGCGAAAGCCACCTGGCTGACCGGCTCGTCCAGTTTGTCGGAGAGCTGGGCGTTGAACAGGCTCCAGGTGTAGACGGAGCCCAGGGCGAACTGGGTGATGATGGTACCAATCAGGGTCAGGTACCGGGTGCGGTTCAGATCGACGGTCATGATGCGCCTCGGGCGGTGGACTCGGGAAGTTGAGCCCACTATAGGAGCGGCGCACGAATTGCAGTCCGATTAAGGCATGAAATGCAGATCGGCGGGAATGAATGACAATCAGAGCCGCATCAGCTGACGGAATGCCTTGATGTTGCTGCGACTGACCGGCACCTCGAACGGCAGATCATGGAGCCGGATGAGATAGGTACTGTTGAACCAGGGCACGATCTCGCGGATCTTGTTGATGTTGACGCAGTAGGAGCGATGGCAGCGGAAGAAGCCCTCCGCCGGCAATCGGCTGACGAACTCGCTGATGGTCATGGTCATCACGTAGCGATCGGTGCGGGTGTAGACATGGGTCAGCTTCTCGTCCGCCTCCACGTAATAGATCTGCTCGCAGGGGGTGACGATGATGCGCTCCCCCTTCACCAGATTGACGGTACGATTCTGGCTCGGACTCCCCTCCCCGCCGGGCTCGGTCCCCGAACTCGGCTGCTGCCGACCGGCATGTTCGAGCTTTTGCAGCAGGCTGATGAGACGCGGCTCGTTGTAGGGCTTGAGGATATAGTCAAACGCCTCCAGCTCGAACGCCTCCACCGCGAACTCCTTGTAGGCGGTGACGAACACGATATGGGGCGGATGGCTCGACTTGTGCAGGTTCTTGGCCAGCAGCAGGCCGTCGATGGAAGGCACCTGGATATCCAGAAACACCACGTCTACCTCGTGATCCTGCAGGTACTTGAACGCCTCAAGACCGTCCTCGAAGCTCGCCACTATCTCGATGGTGCTGTGCTGCGCCACCAGATAGGCCAGCTCTTCCCGGGCCAGGTATTCGTCTTCGACTATGATGGCTCTCAACATGGCATCACCTCCAGACTCAGCAAACAGGCCAGTCCTTCTCGAACCAAGCACTCATCTTCGACCATGATGGCTCTCAACATGGCATCCCCTCCAAACCCGGCAAACAAGCCAACACGCCCGGACATTCATCTTTCACTACGATAGCGTTCAGCACGGCATGGCCTCTGGATCCGGCAGATAGAAACAGACTTCGGTGCCGGGTTCGAGCCGCTTGAGCTGCAGGCCGTCGCCGTACAACAGTTTGACCCGTTGGTGCACGTTCATCAGGCCGATACTGCGACTCTCCACCCGGCCGGCGGCCACGCCGTCGATCACAGCCTGGCTGATGCCATAACCGGTGTCGCGCACCGCCACCCGTATGCCCCCCGCCAGCTGTTTCACCTCGATGGTGACCCGGCCCGGCGCGCTGCGGGGCTGGATGCCGTGCAGGATGGCGTTCTCCACCAGGGGCTGCAGCAGCAGGCTCGGCACCTGAATATGCACGTCGTCCACCTCGAACACCACCTCCAGCTTGTCGCCGAAGCGGGCCTGCTCGATGGCCACGTAGTCGCGCACCTGCTGCAGCTCCTCCTGGATGTCGATGAGCTCATCCCCCTTGTTGAGGTTGTAGCGCAGATAGTCCGCCAGGTTGGCGATGAGCTGGCGCGCCTGCTGGGGACGGATGCGGATGAGCGACGAGATGGCGTTGAGGGCATTGAACAAAAAATGCGGGTTGATCTTGCTCTGCAAGGCGGTGAACTCCGCCTTGCGGGTCATCTCTTTCAATTGCTCGATGCGCGACACCTCCATCTGGGTGGAGATGAGCTGGGAGAGGCCCACCGCCATCTCCCGCAACGAGCTGGTGATGCTGTGGGTGCGGCGAAAATAGATCTTGAGGGTACCGCTGACCACGCCGTTCTCCCGCAGCGGGATGATGATGACCGAGTGGAAGTCCGACAGATGGTACTGGCGCAGATCGTTGTTGATGATGATCTGATCGAGCAGCACGGCCCGCTGGGTCATGTCGCTGATGGCGTGGTGTTCATCCAGCTCGTAGTAACCCTTGCCGACGCCCACGTAGGCCAGCACGTCCCGGGTATCGGTGATGGCCACCGCGTCCGCACTGATCTCCCGTCTTATCACCTCGCACACCTGGCCGAGGGAGTGGCGATCGATCTTCTGGAAGAAGGGCAGCGTCTGGTTCGCGATGTCCAGCGCCAGCTTGGCCTGCTTGGCGGCGATCAGCTCCTTCTCGTCGTCCAAATCCTGCACCAGCTTGATGATGAGGCCGATACACAGGGTTCCCGCCATCATGGGATAGGCGATATGACTGACAATTTCGACACCGACAGCATGAGGTTCTGTTAGCACCCATATCAACAGCATGGTCAGCCCCTCACAGGCCATGCCCGCGAGGATCCCGTACAGCCAGAGCCGCGACTTGCGGCAGCGCAGGTGCAGCCAGGTCGCCAGCAGGCCGGCGATGATGCTGGCGATGAGACAGGGGATGGAGGTGTGACCGTCCATGTCGATGAGGTAGCGGTGCAGGCCGGAGATGACCCCGGCCGGGATGCCGACCCAGGGGCCGAACAGTATGCCCCCCGAGATGATGGCGATGATCCGCACGTTGATGAGGGCCCCCTCCACCGGGATGCCGGTGTAGGTGCTGAACACGGCGAACAGGCCGAAGATGGCGGCGACCATCACCAGCTCCGCCGGGGTGTGATCCCGCTTCTGGAACAATCGCTGGAACGGCCGGGTACGGGTCAGCAGGAAGAGCGTCATCAGCATCAGCGCCGCCCGCTCGAACACCGCCAACAACATCATCTGATTTTCGAGCATGGCCCCTCCGGCCGGCGGCCATCTGGGCGCACTATTAAGGATTCAAGAAGGGCTGCCAGGAAGAGAATGCATCGAGATGGCAGCACGGGAGGCACCCAGTTTACCTCAGAGTGACCGCCAAGGGAGCCTCCGGATGGGGTTGGCCGGACTGACCAGCCCCCGGGTTCAGGAAGAGAGGGTTGCCAGCCTGGCTGCGAAGCCCATGAAGAAGAGCCCGATCAGCCCATTGCCCAGCCTGGCGAGGCGCACCTTGCGTGCAAAGAAGCGGGCCATCAGGGTGCCGCCGAAGATAAGCAGGGTCAGGTAGACGAAGCTCATGGCCTCCAGCATGCCCGCCAGCACCAGATAGGAGACCCAGGTGTGGGCATAGTTGAAGTCGACAAACTGCACGAAGAAGGAGACGTAGAACAGGATTGCCTTGGGATTGGTGAGGCTCAGGGTCAGGGCCTTGCCGAAGTAGTTCTCCTCGGGCACCGCCTCCTTCTGTTCGGTCTCCTGTCTGGCGACGAAGTTCGCGTGCAATATCTTGATACCCAGATAGAGCAGATAGAGGGCACCGAGGTAGCGCACCAGGGTGAACAGCAGCGGCGTGGTGCGAATGAGGGAGGCGATGCCGAGATAGGCGCAGAAGATGAGGATGGCGTCGCCGACGAAGACCCCGAGGGCCGCCTTGTAACCGGCACCGATGCCACGGGTTGCCCCGGTGCGCAGCACATAGAGGGAGTTGGGACCCGGCGCGATGATGATGAAGAAGAGGCCGACCAGGTAGGTCCAGACGTTGATGACCCCAAGACTTTCAAACATAACTTCCCCCGATGCGAGGAAGGGTCCCGGTCTTCGGGGTCCCTCCCGGATGATTAAAGCGTGACCGTCCTATACTATGCCTCCGCCAACAAATCACAAGGGCGCAGCAATCAGGCGATGATCGGTCATCGGCGTCTCCTCCGTCAGAGGGCACCTTGCCCACTTTTGTAATATCCACCGGCGCCGGGATCGGGCATGGTAGAGGGATCCCGGATCACAGACACATCACCATGGACAAGCCTCTCAGTACCGACACCCTGCTCGCCACGCCAGCCGTGGCCGAACCCAGGCACGGCACCACCTACCCGGTGATCGCCGCCATCAGCTTCTCGCACCTGCTCAACGACATGATGCAGTCGGTGCTGCTGGCCATCTATCCCTTGCTCAAGCTCGGCCTCAACCTGTCGTTCGCCCAGATAGGCCTCATCACCCTGACCTACCAGTTCACGGGCTCCCTGCTGCAACCGCTGATCGGCCTCTACACCGACCGCAGGCCCATGCCCTACTCCCTGCCGTTCGGCATGGGATTTACGATGCTGGGGCTGCTCTCCCTGTCGCAGGCCGGCAGTTTTGGCGCCGTGCTGTTCTCGGCCATGCTGATCGGCATGGGTTCCTCGGTCTTTCACCCGGAATCTTCCCGGGTCGCCCGCATGGCGGCTGGCAACCAACCCGGCCTGGCCCAATCCCTGTTCCAGATCGGCGGCAACCTGGGATCGGCCATAGGTCCGCTGCTCGCCGCGCTCATCATAGTGCCGCACGGACAGGCCAGCGCGGCCTGGTTCTCGCTGTTCGCCCTGGTGGGGGTCGTCGTGCTCAGCTTCGTCGGACGCTGGTCCAGCCAGCATGCCGCCAGCTTCCACAAACGGATGAGGGCCCATGCCGGCAACGGCCTGAGCCGCCGCCAGATCGGCTGGACCCTGACCATCCTCGGCCTGCTGATGTTCTCCAAGTTCTTCTACATGGCCAGCCTGAGCAGCTATTACACCTTCTACCTGATGGACAAATTCCACCTCTCCCTCGACAGTGCCCAGTTGTATCTGTTCGCCTTCCTGTTCGCCGTCGCGGCAGGCACCGTGCTGGGCGGCCCCGTCGGTGACCGCATCGGGCGCAAGCGGGTGATCTGGATCTCCATCCTCGGTGTCGCCCCCTTCACCCTGCTGCTGCCCCACGTCGACCTGTTCTGGACCTCGGTGCTCTCGGTCATCATCGGCCTGATCCTGGCCTCGGCCTTCTCCGCCATCCTGGTGTATGCCCAGGAGCTGATCCCCGGCAAGGTGGGCACGGTGTCAGGTCTCTTCTTCGGTCTAGCGTTTGGTCTGGGTGGCATAGGGGCGGCCCTGCTGGGCCAGCTGGCGGACGCCACCAGCATAGAGACCGTGTACCAGATCTGTGCCTATCTGCCGCTGATCGGCCTGCTGACCGTATTGCTGCCGACGCTGAAGAAGGGTTAGCCACCGCTATCCTCGGGTGAGGCTGCGGGAAACCATCGGCAGGGAAGGAGATTCAAATAGAGAGCGGAAGTCGCCATCAGGCGGGAGAAACACAATCGGGCCCAGAGAGGGGCCCGATTGTGGCGTCGTTAGACCTGTTCGTCAGCAGTACTGCCCTGCCACCCAGCCCGATGACCAGGCCCACTGGAAGTTGTAGCCGCCGAGCCAGCCGGTCACGTCCACCACCTCGCCGATGAAGTAGAGCCCCGGCACGGTGCGCGCCTCCATGGTCTTGGAGGAGAGCTCGTTGGTATCCACCCCCCCCAGCGTCACCTCGGCGGTACGATAGCCCTCGGTGCCATTCGGCAAGATCTGCCAATCCCCCAGCAGGTCGGCGATGGCCGCCAGCTCCCGCTCGTTGTACTGGCGCATCGGCTTGTTGCTGAGCTGACCCAGCTCCACCAGCTTGTCGACGAAGCGTTTGGGCAGCTCGCGGCCCAGCACGGTTTTCAGCTCCTGGGCCGGATGGGCCTCAGCCCAGCCCTTGATGGCAGCAGAAATATCCAGATCCGGCAGTAAATTGATGTGTATCTTCTGCCCAGGTAGCCAGAAAGAGGAGATTTGCAGGATGGCCGGGCCGGAGAGGCCGCGGTGGGTAAACAGCATGGCCTCCTTGAAGCTGGTGCCGTCTTCTGCGGTCACCGCCACCGGCAGGCTGACTCCCGCCAGATCGGCGAAGGCCTCCTTCTGTGCCTGATGCAGGGTGAAGGGCACCAGGCCGGCGCGAGTCGGCAGCACGTTGAGGCCGAACTGCTCCGCCAGCTTGAAACCGTAGGGAGTGGCGCCGAGCTTGGGCATGGAGAGACCGCCGGTGGCCACCACCAGGGAGTGACAGCGGATAGCCCCCTTGCTGGTGTCGAGCAGGAAGCCGTCATCGCTCTTGCTGACGGCAAGCACCTCGGTCTGGTACTGCTGGCTCACCCCGGCCCACTCGCATTCGGTGAGCAGCACCTCGACGATCTCTTTCGCGCTCTCGTCACAGAACAGCTGGCCCAGGGTCTTCTCGTGATAGTTCACCCTGTGCCTGTCCACCAGGTCGATGAAGTCCTGCTGGGTGTAGCGCGCCAGCGCCGACTTGCAGAAGTGGGGATTGCCCGAGAGGAAGGCATGGGGGCCGGCCTGATGATTGGTGAAGTTGCAGCGTCCGCCGCCGCTGATCAGGATCTTGCGGCCCGGCTTCTTGGCGTTGTCCAGCAGCAGCACGGAGCGCCCGCGATAGCCTGCCTGGGCCGCACACATCAAACCGGCCGCACCGGCCCCGATCACCACCACATCAACCTGCGTCATCATCACTCACTCATCCAAAGAAAAACGGCCCCTGCATAAGAGGGGCCGTCATTGTACTGGCTGAACATTAAGTGTCCACGACTATCAGGCGTTGCTGTCCATGATGCTGGTCGGTGCGCCCTTGGCCAGCTCCGCCAGCTCCTTGTCGATGAAGTAGAGGCCCTTGCCATCCTCGCCCACCAGGGAGAGACGGTCGACGACGCTCTTGAACAGCTTCTCTTCTTCGTGCTGCTCGGCCACGTACCACTGCAGGAAGTTGAAGGTGGAGTAGTCCTGGGTGGTGAAGGCCACGTGGGCCAGACCATTGATGCACTTGGTGATGTGATACTCGTGCTCCAGGGTGGTGCGGAAGATGTCACCCAGGGAGTTGAACTCGTGGGGCGGCGCCTCGATGGCTCCCAGCACCGGCATGGAGCCCGTCTCGCTCACATAGGTGAACAGGCGCTCCATGTGCTGGCGCTCCTCGACCGCGTGCTGGCGCAGGAAGGTGGCAGCCCCTTCGAAGCCCTTGTCCTCACACCAGGCGCTCATCTGCAGGTAGAGATTGGAGGAATAGAATTCCAGATTGATCTGCTCGTTCAACTTCTCGATCATGGCTTTGGCCAACATGATGATTCTCCAGGGTGATGTGTTCCCGATTGTCACCACTGTTTTACCACGAATCAACTCCGGGTGTGTGATGCGTCCCGAGTTGTGACCCTGCCCCTCTCATCTTTCCCCCCATACGGGCATAGAGAAGCAAAGAATCATGGTGTACCCGGACTCAGCCTCTATGATGGCGCCAGTGGTCAGGAAGAAGATTCGATGAGACTGGTGATGGCTCTGGTGCTGCTCTGGATGACTCAGGTGCAGGCGGCTCCCCCCTTGTTTGACGAGACGGAATTAGCGGCGGCGCGCGATCCTGCCGGCTATTTGCAGCGTCTCGACGCCGAGCCACGCCAGGGGATGGAGCTGTTCCACGCCAGATCCCTCGCCAAGGCGGCACTGGGACGCCATCCCGACGCCCTGGTAGACAACGCCCGCGCACGCTCCCTCGCCGCCGCCCACAAAGAGACCAGCCGCTTGCTGGACTTCCGGTTGCAGCAGGTCGCCCTCACTCTGGAGACGGAAGCCCCTCGCCAGGCCCTCAGGCTGCTGGCGCAGTTGCAACCCGCTCTCATGGGCCATCCGGCCAGGCTCGCCCAGTGGCATGCTCTCAACGGTCTCGCCCTCTATCGCACCCGTCAGCTCAAGGAGGCCATCGGCGAACTCAAGACCGCCTATCACCTCAATCAGCAGGCACAGGAGACGACCCTCTCCAGCCTGCAACGGGCCCGCCTGCTGATGACCCTTGGCAACCTCTACGCCGATCTTCGTCTCTATCAGGAGTCGGAAACCTATTATCAGGATGCCCTGCGGCTGATGGTCCGGCTGGACGAGCCCAACAGCCAGGCCATCATCAAGGCCAACATGGCGCGGCTCTACATCGACACGGACCAGCCGGCCAAGGCGTGGCAGTTGCTCGATACCCTGCTCGGGCAGCCCGGCCTGCCACCGGACTACCGCGCCATCGTGCTCGGCTATCAGGCCATAGCCCTCAATGGATTGAAAGAGTGGGAAGCGGCCTGGCAGAGGCTGAACGAGGCGCAGGAGATCTACCTGAGCCTCGGCTACCCCCAGGCGGCGTCACGCCTGACCGAAACCCGGGCCAGGACCCTGCAAGGGAGCGGCGAGAAGCAGCTCGCGCTGCAACTGCTGACGGCCCAGACCGAGGCCACCACCATAGAGGGCAAGGCGCTGCAAGCCAGCCTGCTGGCGGATCTGGGGCGCTACCCCGAGGCCTACCGGGCCATGACCGAATACATGCAGGATTACCAGCAGCACTTCAACCAGACCCTGAGCCAGCACGCCAGCGCCTTTCAGGCCGAGCGGGAACTGGCGCGCAGCGAGGCCAGCAACCGCGCATTGCAGCAGGAGAATGACCGCAAGCGCCAGCAACTGCTGTATCAGCAGAGCGCCCGTTACTATCAGCTGATGCTGGTCTTCCTGCTGGGGGTGGCCCTGGTCCTGCTCGGGCTGGCGACCCACAGGTTGCACCGCAACTCGCGTCACCTCTACAAACTCGCTACCTTCGATCAGCTGACCGGGCTGCCAAACCGGCGTGCCCTGATGGAGCGGCTGGCGCACCAGTGGCAGCAGCACCAGCCGCTGACCCTACTCATCATCGACATCGATCACTTCAAGCAGATCAACGACAGGCACGGCCACCAAACCGGGGATCTCGCCATCCAGCGACTGGCCCATGAGCTGAAACGCTGGGCACCGGATCTGCAACAGATTGGGCGCTGGGGAGGAGAGGAGTTTCTGGTGGCCATGCCCCAGGACGGTGCCCGCTGCCGGGAGCAGGCCGAGCAGCTGCGCCAGCGGATCGAACTGCTGCACCACCCCACCATCACCGTCAGCATCGGGGTGGCAGAGCGATCCCCCGCCGATACCAGCCTGAGCCAGCTGATCCACAGAGCCGACATGGCCATGTACCAGGCCAAACGCCAGGGGCGCAACCAGACCATACTGGCGCACTCCCCCGACACACCCGCCGAGTCAATTCCCAGCGTGGCCTGAGAGTGGCCCTTGCTACCCGCCCCCATGGGCTCTCATCAGGCAACACGCACCATCGTCAGATGCGTACTGACGCACGCCCCGACACACCAGTCGAGTCGATTCCCAGCGTGGCCTGATGGCTCAGGGTGTCAGCTCGGTCAGGGCCGCGACATTGACCGGTGCGCCATAATCGACCTCCGGCAGGTCGAAACCGTTGAGCCACATGAAGTCCCGCTCCAATCCGCCGAAATCCCCGAGACTCTGGAAGTTGTCCGGCGTGACCTTGGACCAGAGTGCGGAAACTGCAGCCTGAATGGCCGGCTCCAGCTCATGATCGTCCATGCGGATCAAACGGTTGCCATCGGCCACCACCCCCTTGGGGCCATACATCTTGTCGGCGAACAGCCGCCGCATCTGCTCGATGCAGCCCTCGTGCACGCCGCGCTCCTTCATCACCCCCATCAGCAGGCCGAGGTAGACGGGCAGCACCGGAATGTAGGCGCTCGCCTTGGTCACCAGCGCCTTGCACACTGACACCCAGGCGTGGCCACCGAGGGCTGCCAGCTGCAAATTGATGCTCTCGGCACTGGCGTGCAGGTGCTCCTTGGCGTAGCCGATGGTGCCGTCACGGTAGATGGGATAGGTGGATTCCGGGCCGATATAAGAATAAGCCACCGTCTTCACGCCTTTTGCCAGACAATCCGCCTGCTGCAGCGCCTGTAACCAGAGCTGCCAGTCCTCTCCCCCCATCACGGTGACGGTGTCGCGGATCTCCTCCGGACTGGCCGGCGCCAGGGTCTGCTGCACCAGGGCCTCGTGCTCCAGATCCAGGCCCCAGCCAGTGAACGGCTGGCCCGTGGTCTTGAGTACGGAACGCACCTGGGTGCCATCAGGCATCACCCGGATGCCGCTCGCGAGGGAATAGACCACCAGATCCACCTGCCCCAGTTGCTGGCGGATGATGTCGATGGCCTGCTGGCGCATGGCATCTGAGAAGGCGTCGCCGATCAGGTTGACGGCGATGCGCCCCTCCTGCTCCGCCGCCTGGCGAAACCAGATGTTGTTGTACCAGCCCGCACTGCCGAGCCCTTTTTCCGAGGGGCCTCGCTCGAACGAAACACCAACGGTGTCGGCCCCTGCCCCGAAGGTCAGGGCGATGCGCGACGCCAGGCCGAACCCGGAAGAGGCTCCCAGCACCAGCACCCGTTTTGGCCCGTCGAAACGGCCCGCCGCCCTGACGCTGGCGATCTGCTGGGCGACGGCGGCACGGCAGCCGATGGGGTGGCAGTTGCGGGCGACACAGCCCTGGATTTGCGGACAAATAATCATGGGCATCTCTCCAAACGAGGGGATCACGCGGCGGGCCATCCCTATCCGGCCCCGGGTGGGATCATCATAGACGGCTTCGACGACGAAACTGGCTACAGCATAACCATGGCGAGGTGACAAACCTTGATGCGAACGGGGATAAACGGAAGAAAGGGGCAGAAAAACAAGAGGGAGCACGAGGCTCCCCAAAGCGGTATTCAGATGCTTTTTGTTGTTTTGTGTTCATTGCGAAGCACGGGCACATCCTATTCCCCTGATCTTGTCACGACAATAGGCTGGCGTGATCGGCCTCAAATTTCTGGCTAATTTATATGCAACCCGCGAATGGGGGCGGCAAGCTGGCTTCACAGGACGCCCGTGCCAATGCCCCACATTGTGACGACGAGGTCGTTTTAGTTTCAGCAGACATTGGTATAGTGGACTCAGGATCGATGAGGAGAACTCCCATGAATGGAACCTATTACAAACACGTACTGGCCGCGATCGACCTATCGGAAGACAACCGCAAGGTGATCGAGAAGGCGGTCGACCGGGCCCGCTCCAACGGTGCCAAGCTGTCGGTGATCCATGTGGATGTGGACCTCAAGGACCTCTACACCGAGATGATCGATATCGACATCGACAACGTGCAGGATCAGGTGATCGCCGAGGCCAAAGAGAAGCTGGAAGCCTTCCTGGCATCCGTGGACTACCCCATCGAGAAGAAGCTGGTGATCTGCGGCGATCTCAGCGAGCGGGTCAATCAGGCGGTCAAGGATTACCAGATAGACCTGCTGGTGTGCGGCCATCGCCAGAGCTTCTGGAGCCTGCTCACCTCGAGCGCGCGCCAACTGATGAACACTGTCCCCTGCGATCTGCTGGTCGTCCCCTTGCAGAAGTGATCAAAGGGGCGTAGCTTGATTGACCATGAACATGACCGCTTTTAATCACAACAACTGGTGGTGCTGCTCCTAACAGGCGGCACTGCTTTTCTATGTGACATTTACGACAGAAAACACCGTGACCGCCGAGAGGCGGTCATTGTTTTTGTGTCCCATGTCGCCTCCCGGCCCACCCCCAACTGGAGAGAGTGACATGCATAACCCCATCATACTGACCGGCGATCGCCCCACCGGCAAACTGCACATCGGCCACTACGTCGGCTCCTTGCGCCAGCGGGTGGAAGCCCAGTCCCATTACCGCCAGTTCGTGATGATCGCCGACCTGCAAGCCCTGACCGACAACGGCCACAACCCGGCCAGGGTGACCGACAACGTGCTGGAGGTGATGGCCGACTATCTGGCCGCCGGTCTGGATCCCGCCCGTACCACCTTCTGCCTGCAGAGCGCCCTGCCCGCCCTCGCCGAGCTCACCTGCTACTACCTCAACCTGGTCAGCGTCGCCCGGCTGGAGCGCAATCCCACGGTGAAGGCCGAGATCCAGCAAAAAGGGTTCAAGCGCAGCCTGCCCGCCGGTTTCCTGGTCTACCCGGTCAGTCAGGCCGCCGACATCACGGCGTTTCGCGCCACCCATGTGCCCGTGGGGGAGGATCAACTGCCCATGCTGGAGCAGACCAACGAGATAGTGCGCCGCTTCAACACGCTAGTCGGCAAAGAGGTGCTGACCGAGTGCCAGCCGATCCTGAGCGCCACCGGCCGCCTGCCCGGCATCGACGGCAAGGCCAAGATGTCCAAGTCCCTCGGCAACACCATAGAGCTCGGCATGTCGGCAGACGAGATCAAGCAGGCGGTGTTCGCCATGTATACCGACCCCAATCACCTCAAGGTGAGCGATCCCGGCCAGGTGGAGGGCAATACGGTGTTCGCCTATCTGGATGCCTTCCACCCGGACAAGGCCCTGGTGGCGCAGATGAAGGCCCATTACCAAGGCGGCGGCCTTGGCGACATGCGCTGCAAGCAGGTGCTGAACGACTGCCTGCAGAGCCTGCTCGCCCCCATGAGAGAGCGCCGCCAGGCCGCCATCGCCGACAAGGGTCAGCTGCTGGCGCTGCTGCACAGGGGCACCCAGCAGGCCCGCACCCTCACCGACGAGGTGCTGGCCGAGGTCAAGGGGGCCATGGGGCTGGATTACTTCGCCGGGTTGCGCTGAGCCGCTGTGCCCAGGGCGGCCTCGCCGTAGCGTTCGAAGGCGAGCAGGTGCAGCAGGCTCTTGAACCAGCGGATCGCCTCGTCGTGGGCGCTCAAGGGGTGGCCCGCCATCAGGTAGACGATGGGGATGGCGGGCTCCAGCTGATGGAGTCGCAGCGGGTAATAGCGGCAGAAGTGGCGCCCGATCATCTCCGGCACCACCACCAGGTAGCGGCCGGTCGCCATCAACTGGGGCACCGCCATGAAGCTCGGCAACCTGGCCCCCAGCTCCCGAGCGACCCCGAAACGAGCCAGCCAGAGCTCCACCATGGCCTGACTGTGACCCCAGCTGGAGGTGTAGATATGGGGGCGGCTCACCAGCTCCTCCGGCCCCAGCACGTCCGGCAGAGCGCTGCCGAGCGGTGACAGACAGACCAGGGGATTGGTGAACCACTCCTCGCGCCACAAGCGGGGGGAGAGGTGATTGGCATCGGCAAAGCCGATCACCAGATCCAGCTCCCCCTTCTCCAGCTCCCGCTCATAGTCGCTGTTCGCCAGCTCGCACACCTCCAGCCGGCAGGCGGGCGCCAGCTGGTGCATGCGCTCCACCAGGGTCGGCACCAGGCCGTGCTCCACCGAGCCCGGGGTGGCGATGCGAAACACCCGCTGGGCACTGGCGGGCTCGAAGCCCTTTGCCTGTCGCAAGCCCTGCTCCAGCATGGCCAGGGCCTGGCGCACCGGCCCGGCCAGCGCCTTGGCGCGATCCGTGGGCATCATCTCCCGCCGGCTCATCACGAACAGGGGATCGTCCAGCGCCTGTCGCAACCGGCCGAGGGCGTGGCTGACGGTGGACTGGGAGAGATGCAGCCGTTCGGCGGCACGGGTGACGTTGCGCTCCTGCATCAGCATGTCGAACACGGTGAGCAGGTTGAGGTCGAGGCGGGAAAGGGGCTGTTCCATCGATAATGGCCATAGTCGGATGACGACAATTCATTTAAGGCATAGTAGCAGATTGCATAGAATGCGCGGGCAAATACCATCGGAGATTAAAATGCGTAGCTATCTGTTGTTGCTGGCGATCGGCCTGTTGTGGGGCTCCCAGTTCATCTTCATGCACCAGGCCGTGGCCGAATTGCCCCCCATCATGGTGGCCGCCATTCGTGCCCTGTGCGGCAGCCTGACCCTGGGTCTGCTCTGCCTGTTCATGCGTCTCAAGAGCGAGCACACCCGCTGGCGCACCTATATGTGGATCGCCCTGCTCGATGCCACCATCCCCTTCATCATGGTCGCCTGGGGTCAGCAATACGTGGACAGCGCCATCGCCGCCGTGGTGATGGGTTGTATCCCCTTTGTCACCATCTTGATGGCACCGCTGTTGGTTTCCGGTGAAAAAATCACCAAGGGTGGCCTGATCTCCGTGGTCATCGGCTTCATCGGCGTGCTGGTACTGTTCTGGCCGAAGCTCTCCAACGGCATGGATGCGGGCCTGCTTGGCGCCGTCGCCATCCTGTTCGGCGCCAGCTGCTTCGCCATCGGCCTGCTGATGATCAAGCGTTTCGCCAAGGATCACCCCGTAGTGGTGGCCCGCAACATCCTGATCTCCTCCGCCGTGCAGTTGCTGCTGGCTGCCCCCTTCGTCACCGATCTGGGCGCCCTCACCCTGCCGAGCAGTCAGGCCATCAGCGCCGTCGTGGTACTGGGTGTCTTCTGTACCGGTCTGGTCTACTTCCTCTACATGGCGCTGATCCAGAAGGCGGGTCCGACCTTCGCCTCCTTCAGCAACTATCTGGTGCCGCTGTTTGGCGTCATGCTGGGTGCCCTCTTCCTCGGCGAGCAGATCCAGTCCACCACAGGTGTGGCACTGGCACTGATCCTGGGTTCGGTCGCCCTCAACCAGTGGGCCCAGCAACGCCGCATCCAGCGGGAGGCGGCCCTATGTCAGGCATCCTGACCACCCTGTGTGGCGGTCTGGTGCTGATCGCCGGCTGGCAGTACAAGCACCGGCTGGCCGGGCTGCTAGGCCTGCTGATGCTGACCCTGCCCTGGCTGTTCGACAGCAAGCTGCAGGCCATGCTGAGCTACGCCCTGAGTGCCTGAGTGCTCCATCTGATTGTGTGACCAGAGTGTATCTCTCTGTTTTTTGGGACCGTTTTAAAAAAAACCTCCGATTTGTCCCTTCAACCGGCGCCCTGCGCCGGTTTTTTTATCCCAGCTTCCCGGCGCATCACACCCTGTAGCGATAGCTCAGTCGCTCGTTTTTGCGCGGGCCGGTGATCTGCCATCCCAGCAGAAAACCGTCGGCGGTCAGGGACAGCTCGGCGCTGTAGTGATCCTGCCCGCACAGGTGCGCCTCGGCAGTGAGCCAGCGACCATCCGGCCCGGGCTGCAGCTCGAACAGCAACACGGGTGCCTCGTGGCGCAGATGGGAGAGGCTGACGCCCCCCTCGACGCGCTGCCACCAGAAGCTGTTGTGCATGGCAAGCGCCTTGCCATGCGGGGTGAGATAGCGCCCCTGTTCGGCAAACAACCAGCCCCCCTGATGATCGGTCACCCGCACCACCCCCTCGCCCCGCCCATTCCAGTCGGTGGCGGATCCCGCCCCGTTACTCGCCTCGAAGGCAAATGATCCGATCTGTGGCAGCAAGCCCCATAAACGCTGGATCGCGACGTCCAACTCGGCCATCATAGCGCCCTCCAAATTGACAACTGACGACATTTCAATCACATGAACTACTTGATAGGGGTTACCCTGCTCTGGTCATTCTCTTTCAGCCTGATCGGGGTCTACCTCGCCGGCCAGGTGGATGCCTACTTCTCCGTGCTGACCCGCATCGCCCTCGCCAGCCTGGTGTTCCTGCCCTTCCTGCGCCGCCGCTGGCTGCGCCCCGATCTGGTGGCCAAGCTGATGGCCCTCGGCGCCATCCAGCTCGGCATCATGTATCTGTTTTATTACCACTCCTTCCTGCTGCTGACGGTGCCGGAAGTGCTGGTGTTCACCATCTTCACCCCCATCTACGTGACCCTGATCCACGATCTGCTGGAATCCAGGTTCAAGCCCACCTACCTGTGGGGCGCCCTGCTGGCGGTGCTGGGGGCGGCCGTGATCCGCTTCGATGGCCTGACCGAAAGCTATGTGATGGGGTTCCTGGTGGTGCAGGGGGCCAATATCTGCTTCGCCCTCGGCCAGGTCGGCTACAAGGTGCTGCTGGCACGGGAGCAGGAGCAGCCGCCCCAGCTCGCAGTGTTCGGCTGCTTCTATCTCGGGGCCCTGGTAATTGCCCTGCCCGCCTGGTGGCTGCTGGGGCAACCCCAGTATCCCACCAGCAACCTGCAGTGGGGCATCTTGCTCTGGCTGGGGGTGGGGGCATCCGGGCTCGGCTACTTCCTGTGGAACAAGGGGGCGACCCTGGTCAGCAGCGGCGTGCTGGCCATCATGAACAACGCCCTGATCCCAGCGGGTCTGCTGGTCAACCTGGTGCTCTGGGGCAAGGACACCGATCTGCTCAGGCTCAGCCTGGGGGCCGTGCTGATGCTGGCTTCCCTCTGGATCTGCCAGCGCCAGCCGGTTCGTGGCGCACAGTGACCATGAGTCAACCGATGGGCCTGCTGATGCAGGCCCTCTTTTTACTCACCAGCCTCAGCCGGTGAGTGAGCACTGACTAAACATCAGCCGACGACGGCGTTGTGCTCCCGTTTGGCCTGACCATGACAGGAGGCCAGACGCGCCAGCAGGTGATCGATCTGCTCGGCATTCTGGCTCTGTACCAGACCGATGCTGACGGTCACCGGCCGCTCAGGCAGCAGGCTGGCATCGGCGATTTCGAGGCGCAGCCGCTCGGCGATCTCCAGACCGCTCAGGCGATCGGTCTGGGACAGCATCAGGATGAAGCCATCCTCATCCCAGCGGGCGAAGGGGTCTTCCCGGCGCAGCTCGTGGCGCACGATGCGGGCCAGCTTCGCCATCATGGCGTCACAGGCCACCTCGCCAAACAGCTGCAGGATCTTGCTGCGGTGATCCACGGTGAACTGCAGCAGGCAGAAGCTGCCACTCTCGCTGGCGAGCCGCTCATCCAGCAGCAACTCGAAGTGACTGCGGCTCTCCAGCCCGGTGAGAGGATCCGTATCGTGACGACTCTCCTCCTGAGGCACCGCCGGGTCCAGGTGGCGCACCACCCCCAGCAGATCCCCCCGGGCATTGCGGCGTACTCGCTCCTCCAGTCGCACATAGTGGCCCTGATGATGCAGGATGCGATACTCGAGGCGCAGCCCCTGGTGGTGCCCCGCCTGACAGGCCCGAATGGCATCAGCCAGCCGGGTGCCATCGTCCGGATGCACCCGCGCCAGCCAGCCGAGGTCATCCAGCGCATTACCCTCCAACCCCAGCAGTTGCAGGCAGGAGGGATCACGCCTCAATCCCTGCTCCGCCGACCAGGTCCAGATCCCGGCCTCCAGCATCGCCATCGCCTCTGTCATCAGGGACGCATCGAGCCGGGTTACGGCCTCTGTCCAGGGGGTCTCATACCTTTCCATCAATTGCCTCAATACCGGATTTGAATATCTGCTCAATAAGTAACATTGACCCTTGTGCCGAGCAACCGTCTCGGCCCGCTTTTCCCTGTTCACCCGCCATCAACGCCAGCCGGCCCGGCGTCACGCCACGGGGCCGCAAGGCTATCGGGTTCAGCCTGCCTTTCCCTGATAACCCTCCATCAGCGCCTGCCAGTTTTCCGGCACGAAATGGAAGCTGGTATGGAGCTGGGACTCCTTGTTGAAGGAACGCAATAGCCGCTCCAGATTGGCCTGCTGCCAGCTGCCCGGCGCGCGGATGGCGCCCTTGTCGAAATCGATCACCCACACCTTGCCCTCCTTGTCGAGCAGCAGGTTGTGGCTGTTGAGATCCGCATGATAGACGCCCGCATCGTGCAACTGCTTGATGGTCTTGCCGACCTTGTGCCACACCTCGCAGGGAATGGTGCCCTGCTTGAGCAGAGCCACCAGATCCTTGGCGCCACGAATGCGCTCGATCAGGATGTCGGCGCGATAGAAGGGTCCCTGCTTGGCCATGCGGGCCGCAAAGGGACGGGGCACCGGCAGCCCCTGCTCGCTCAGGGTCGCCAGCAGGCTGAACTCGGCCATGGCCCGGCTGGTCTCCACCCCTTCGAACCAGAAACGATCCCGCACCACCTTGCCCACCATGCCGCCCCGGTAATAGTGGCGCAGCACCAGATGACGGGACTCATCCTTCACGAACCAGGTCACCCCGCGGCCGATGGAGGAACCCACCACCTGTCGATGGGTCTGCCACCATGCCGGATCGAACAGGGCGGGAGAAGGGTCACGAAATACCCCTTCGGCATACCAGCAAGTCTGGTTCTGGACTGTCTGTGTCAACATTATCAAGGTTCCGATCGATAGTGAGCGCGGTGTGATGGGTGCGCACGTCCTGCAGGAGGGCCTGCCGGGCAGGGTTGGCGCAATTTTACAATCCACAAGGGAGTTTGCATAATGCCATCCATCCATTCTGCCACCCTTGCGCCACATCATGCCGTTGTTCCAAACGCCACCATCCTCCCTCTGCATCCTGCGGCTCTCCGCCATCGGAGACTGCTGCCACGCGCTGGCGCTGGTACGCGTCATCCAGCGGGAGTGGCCTGCAACCCGCATCACCTGGATCACCGGGAAAATCGAAGCGACACTTTTTGCCGACCTGCCCGGGGTGGAGGTCATCGCCTTTGACAAAAGCAAAGGCTGGCGTGGCTATCGCGAGCTGTGGCAGCAGCTCAAAGGACGCAGGTTCGATGCCCTGCTCCACCTGCAGGCCGCCCTGCGTGCCAGCATCGCCACCCTGGGCATCAAGGCCGACATCAAGCTCGGCTTTGACAAGGAGCGCGCCAATGATGGTCAGTGGTTGTTCACCAACCATCGCGTGCCTTCTCCCGATTCTCCCCATGTGCTCGACGGCTTCCTCGCCTTCGCCAGGGAGCTCGGCATCCGGGACCTGACCCCGGACTGGCAATTGCCCATCAGCCAGGAGCATCTGGCCTGGGCCAGGGAGAAGATCGCCGGCAAGCCCACCCTGCTCATCTGCGCCGCCGCCAGCAAGGCGTTCAAGAACTGGACCGCGCAAGGCTATGCCGATCTCGCCGATCACGCCGCGGCCAAGGGTTTTCAGGTCTATCTGTGCGGCGGCCCCGCCAAATTGGAGCGAGACCTGGCCGCAGAGATCCAGCAACTCAGCCAGAGCAAGCCGGTGGATTTGGTGGGGCAGACCAACCTCAAGCAGTTGCTGGCACTGATCAAGGAAGCCAGCCTAGTGCTGGCCCCGGATACCGGCCCCACCCACATGGCGACCCTGGCGGGCACCCCTGTCATCGGCCTCTACGCCCATCACAACCCGGCCCGCACCGGTCCCTATCTGTGCCGGGAGCACGTGGTCAGCGTCTATCAGGAGCAGATCGAACAGGAGACCGGCAAGCCGCTGGCGGAGCTCGACTGGCGCACCCGCCTCAAGGATCCGGACGCCATGGGCAAGATAAGCAGCGATCGGGTCATCGCCGCCTTCGATCGGATCTGCGCTGTCCACGGGTTGCCGAACGGGCAAAAACTCGAAAATCCCGAGGAATGAGGCAGGGATAACCTGCTGGCCGTCCCTGTCCGATCGAGGCAGACTCCCGCCTTGTGGGTAACGCTCCCGCAGCAAGCTACGAATACTTTGATCGGCTGGAATATGATTCCGGCCGTTTTTTTATCCGCCACCATCTGCTAAAATTCGCCGCCTTTACATCCTACCGGCTCCAACTTTTCCGCGTTTTGCGAGCGACTGTCTCCCTCTCGGGCACAAGACGGCGGCCTCTGCTACAACCAAAACACGGCAACGCTTAAAGGTACAGACATGGCGCAACAAGGCACCCTCTATATCATCTCCTCCCCGAGCGGGGCGGGTAAGTCCAGCCTGCTCAATGCCTTGCTGACCCAGCATAACGACGCAGGCAAGATGCAACTCTCCGTCTCTCACACCACCCGCGCCACCCGCCCGGGGGAAACCCACGGGGTGCACTACCACTTCGTGGCGGTGGACGAGTTCAAGACCCTGATAGAGCGCGGCGATTTTCTGGAGTGGGCCGAGGTGTTCGGCAACTACTACGGTACCTCCCGCGCCGCCATCGAGGCCTGCCTTGCCCGGGGCATCGACGTCTTCCTCGACATCGACTGGCAGGGTGCCCGCCAGATCCGTAAACAGATGCCGACCAAGTCCATCTTCATCCTGCCCCCGAGCCGGGAAGAGCTGGAGCGTCGCCTCGTCGGCCGCGGCCAGGACAGCGCTGAGGTGATCCGTGGCCGGATGGAGAAAGCCATTGCCGAAATGGTGCACTACGACGAGTATGACTATGTCATCATCAATGAAGATTTTGAGCAGGCACTGTTCCAGCTCAGAGCCATCATCGAGTGCCAACGGCTGGAATTGCACCAGCAGCAGCAGGCCCAACAAAACTTGCTGCAACAGCTACTGGCAGAATAGGCCAAAAACAAGTAAACTTTTGCGTCATTTTTAAACACCGCTTTTTTAAACCGAGAAAGCCCAAACACTGGAGTCCTGCATGGCACGCGTTACTGTAGAAGATGCTGTAAAACAGGTAGGTAACCGTTTTGACCTGGTGCTGGTCGCCGCGCGCCGCGCCCGTCAAATCGCGGTACAAGGTAAAGATCCCCTGGTCGACGAAGAGAACGACAAGCCGACCGTGATCGCCCTGCGCGAAATCGAACTGGGTCTGGTGAACAACCAGGTGATGGACACCCAGGACCGTTACGAGCAGCAAGAGCAGGAAGCCGCCGAGCTGGCTGCCGTTGCTGCCATCGCCGAAGGTCGCGGTTAAGTTATCTTGCCGGTCGGCCCCCGCCCGGGTGCCGACCGCTCTCCCCCATTTACAACCGCTCGAAAACCTCGCAAACTCAGGGGCATACCCTCAATTTCACGGATTGCCGTATCACCGCTGCGGGGACTGTCTTGTATTTATTTGAAAACCTTAAAGAAATAGCCAGTTCCTACCTGCCATCCGAGCAGGTCGAGAAGCTCAGGCAAGCCTATGTGGTGGCCCGTGACGCTCACCAGGGACAGATGCGTTCCAGTGGCGAGCCCTATATCACCCACCCGGTTGCCGTCGCCCGTATCCTGGGGGACATGCGTCTCGATCACGAAACCCTGATGGCCGCGGTGTTGCACGACGTCATCGAAGACACTCCCGTCACCAAGGACGATCTCGCCGAACTGTTCGGCAATGCCGTGGCCGAACTGGTGTCCGGCGTCTCCAAGCTCGACAAGCTGAAATTCCGCGATCGCAAAGAGGCCCAGGCCGAAAACTTCCGCAAGATGATGATGGCCATGACCCAGGACATCCGGGTCATCCTGATCAAGCTCGCCGACCGCACCCACAACATGCGCACCCTGGGCTCACTGCGCCCGGACAAGCGTCGCCGCATCGCCCGCGAGACCCTGGAGATCTTCGCCCCCATCGCCAACCGCCTCGGCATCCACACCATGAAGAACGAGCTGGAAGAGCTCGGCTTCGAGGCGCTCTATCCCATGCGCTCCCGGGTACTGCGGGAATCCGTGCGTCGCGCCCGTGGCAATCGCCGGGAGATCATCGACTCCATCCACAGCGAGATAGAGGGACGACTGCGGGAGGCCGGGATCGACTGTCAGGTAAGCGGTCGGGAGAAGAACCTGTTCTCCATCTACAACAAGATGGAGAAGAAAGAACTGCAATTCCATGAAGTGATGGATATTTATGCTTTCAGAGTACGAGTGAAAGACATAGATACCTGCTACCGGGTGCTTGGGCAGATGCACAGCCTCTACAAGCCCCGCCCCGGTCGCTTCAAGGATTACATTGCCATTCCCAAGACCAACGGCTATCAGTCCCTGCACACCTCCCTGGTCGGCCCCCACGGGGTGCCGGTGGAGGTGCAGATCCGCACCGAATTCATGGATCAGATGGCCGACAAGGGGGTTGCCGCCCACTGGGCCTACAAACAGGATGGCGACAGCTCGGGCACCACGGCCCAGATCCGCGCCCAGCGCTGGATGCAGAGCCTGCTGGAGCTGCAACAGAGCGCCGGCAGCTCGTTCGAGTTCATCGAAGGGGTCAAGACGGACCTGTTCCCCGACGAGATCTACGTGTTCACCCCGGAGGGCCGCATCATGGAGCTGCCCGCTGGCGCCACCCCGGTGGACTTCGCCTACACGGTACACACCGACATCGGCCACGCCTGCGTCGGCTCCCGGGTCGACCGCCACCCCTATCCGCTGAGCAGCCCGCTGCACTCGGGCCAGACGGTGGAGATCATCACGGCCCCCGGTGCCCGCCCGAACGCGGCCTGGCTCAACTTCGTAGTGACCACCAAGGCCCGCTCCAAGATCCGCCAGTTCCTGAAGAACCTGCGTACCGAAGAGTCCGTGGTGCTGGGTCGTCGCCTGCTCAACCACGCCCTGGGTGCCAAGAACATCGAGGACATCCCGGAGCCGCGCATCAAACAGGTGCTGGCCGATACCAAGCACGAAAACCTGCAGGGCCTGCTGGCCGATGTGGGGCTTGGCAACGCCATGAGCGTCATGGTGGCGCGCCGCATGCTGGGGGATGAGCTGCCGCCGGAAGAGCAGCCGAAATCCACCAGCAAGAAGATGCCGATCAAGGGTGCCGACGGCATGCTGGTCACCTTCGCCAACTGCTGCCGCCCCATCCCGGGGGATGCCATCATCGCCCACATCAGCCCGGGCAAGGGACTGGTCATCCACCAGGAGTCCTGCCGCAACATCAAGGGCTACAGCCGCGAACCGGACAAGTACCTGCCGGTGCAGTGGGAAGTGGACAAGGAGCAGGAACAGGAGTTCCGCACCGGCATCAGCATCGAGATCATCAACCACCAGGGTGCGCTGGCGGAGCTGGCCAACGTGATCGCGGCCACCGGTGCCAACATCCACGCCATCAGCACCGAGGAAAAGGATGGCCGTGTCTATCTGGTCACCCTGCTCATCACCACCCAGAGCCGGATCCACCTTGCCAACATCATGCGCAAGATCCGGGTGATGCCCAACGTGCTCAAGGTGAGCCGACAGAAGAACTGAACACAGGCGGCGCGAGCCGCCTGCTGCTTTTAGAGAGACAACCCATGACCCCCGAACGTGGCGCGGACAGGCTGGCCATGTGCCTGTCAGCCTGCATGGGAAGACGTCCATCAGCCCCATTCGATAGAAACTGACATGACACCTGAACGCTTTAAACGGATCTCCGACATGCTGGCCATGCGCCAGCTCGACCTGACCGTCTGCATGGAAGAGGTCCACAAGCCCCACAACCTGGCCGCCATCGTGCGCACCGCCGACGCCATCGGCATCCATCGGGTGCACGCAGTCTGGCCCAAGACCTGGATCCACAAGCGCAAGGGCACGGCCCGCGGCAGCCAGAACTGGGTGGATGTAAAGCTGCACCCGGACATCGGCAGCGCCGTCGGCGAGCTGAAGGCGGCCGGCATGCAGATCCTGGCGACTCACCTGTCGGAGAGCTCGGTGGACTTTCGTGCCATCGACTACACCCGTCCCACCGCCATCCTGGTCGGGCAGGAGAAACACGGCATCGGTGACGAGGCGCTGGCCCTGGCCGATCACCATATCGTCATCCCCATGGTGGGCATGGTGCAGTCCCTCAACGTCTCGGTGGCCGCCGCCGCCATCCTGTACGAGGCCCAGCGCCAGCGGGAGCTGGCCGGTTGCTACCAGCGCGGCTGCCCCTTGAGCCTGGAGGAGCAGAACAGCATCCTGTTCGAGGGGGGCTACCCCATCTATGCCCAGCTCTGCAAAGAGAAAGAGATGCCCTACCCCCAACTCGGCCCGGCGGGCGAGATCCTGGCGGACGACGCCTGGTGGCAACAGATGCAACTGACCCGCAAGGGCTGGGCCGCCGCCCAGCAAGAAGATGAATCATGGCAGGAGGAGTGATGGAGAACCCGTTCGGCAGCTGGCTGGAGTCCCAGGTCATCCGGGATCATCTGACCAATCCCAATATCGAGGCGGGTGACTACAGCTACTACTCCGGCTACTACCACGGCAAGCCGTTCGAGGATCACTGCGTACGCTACCTGCTGGGAGACGGTTCGACCCGCGCCAGCTGGGAGAGCGGCATCTGGGGTGAGGTGGATCGCCTCATCATCGGCAAGTTCTGCTCCATCGGCTCCGGCGCCACCTTCATGCTGGCGGGCAATCAGGGCCACCGGATGGACTGGGTTTCCACCTTCCCCTTCGATGCCGCCCGTTTCGGTGATGGCGCCCAGAGCGGTTTCCAGCGCAAGGGGGATACCCGGATTGGCAACGATGTCTGGATAGGCTCGGAAGCCATGATCATGCCGGGCATCCAGATCGGCGATGGCGCCGTCATCGCCAGCCGGGCCGTGGTGACAAAAAACGTGGAGCCTTACACCATAGTGGGCGGCAACCCGGCCAAACCTGTCCGTCGCCGCTTCGGCGATGAGCAGATCGCCCTGCTGCAGGCCATGCAGTGGTGGGACTGGCCCCTGCCCCGACTGCAAGCGGCCATGCCCCTGCTCTGCGCCGGCGATATCGCTGCCCTTCATCAACATTGGCTGCAGGAGTGCACCCCATGAAATTACTGCCCTTGCTGGCCCTGACCCTGTTTTCTGCCGGAGCCCTCGCCGTGAACAACCCCTATCAGCTGACCACCGAGGCCGAAGTGCCTGCCCTCCACCAGCAGACCCTGCCGACCTTCTGGCAGGAGCACGCGGCCCCGGGAGAATTCAAGGGCAAGAACGGAGTCAGCATCCGCTACGTCGCCCTGCGCCAGCCCAAGGTGGACAGAGCCATCCTCATCGTCAACGGCCGGGTCGAGAGCTACCTCAAGTATCAGGAGCTGGCCTGGGATCTGTGGCGCCAGGGCTACAGCCTCTACCTCATCGATCACCGTGGCCAGGGGCTCTCCGGCCGCCTGCTGAAAGACCCCGAGAAGGGTTATGTGGCGGACTTCGACGACTATGTGCAGGATCTCAAGCAGTTCCACGACGAGGTCGTGCTGGCGGACAAACCCGCCAAGCTGTTCCTGCTGGCGCACTCCATGGGGGGCGCCATCTCGGCCCGTTATCTGGAGCGCTGGCCGGATGACATCCAGGCCGCCGTGCTCTCCTCCCCCATGATGGGCATCAATCTCGGCGGCATCCCCAAGTGGCTCGCCAAGGGGTTGGCCGCCACCATGGACACGGTGGGCAGCTGGTGGGGAGAGCCTCCCTACGGTCCGGGTCAGGGGGGTTATGTCTCCCACGAGTTTGCCGACAATGGCCTGAGTCACAGCACTGCACGCTACCAGGCCTTCCGTGAGCTCTATGAGCAGTACCCCCAGATCAAGCTGGGCGGTGTCACCGCCCACTGGATCCGGGAAGGCATCAAGGCCGGGGATGAGGCCGTGGCACAGGCGGATCGCATCAAGACCCCGCTGCTGCTGATCCAGGCCGGGGATGACGGCATCGTCGACAATGAGGCTCAGGACCGCTTCTGCGAGCGGGCCCGCTGTGAAGGAGGCAAACCGCTGCGCATCCTGGGGGCCTGGCACGAGCTGTTCATGGAGGCGGATCCCCAGCGCATGCCTGCACTGACCGCGACCCTGGACTTCTTCGATCGCTTCTAAAAGCGGTTATTTTTTGTATCCCTAAATAAATGGGGTGACGCAGGACGCTGGGGTACACTGCCCCGGCGTTCCATTCATGCCGAGGTAAAGATGTTCAAGGTAGTCGTATCCGATCTCGATGGTACCCTGCTCAACAAGCAGCACCAGATCTCCCCCCGCACCCGTGACACCCTGCACCGCCTGGTGGATCAGGGGATCAAGTTCGTGGTTGCCACCGGTCGCCATCACGTGGACGTACGCAGCATCCGCGATGCGCTGGGGCTGGATATCTACCTCATCACCTCCAATGGCGCCGTGGTGCACGACAAGCAGGACCAGCTGGTCTACAACCAGGCACTGCCGGCCACGGTGGCGGCCGAACTGATCGCCCTCGAGCGCGATCCCTCCATCCATATCAACGTCTACTACGGCGACGAGTGGCTGGTGGAAGAGGAGCTGCCCTGGTTGCTGCAATTCCATCATGACTCCGGCTTCACCTATCGCCTCGCGGATCTCGCCAGCCACCCCACCGACAAGGTCAACAAGGTGTTCTACATCGGCGAGCACGAGAAGCTGCTGCAGATAGAGGCGAACCTCAACCAGCATTATGGTGATCGGCTCAACGTCACCTTCTCCCTGCCGGACTGCCTCGAAGTCATGCACGCCGGGGTACACAAGGGCAATGCCGTGCGCGCCGTGCTGGAACAGCACGGGCTGGAGATGTCCCAGGCCGTGGCCTTTGGCGATGGCATGAACGACTTCGAGATGCTTAGTATGGTGGGCCGCGGCGTGGTGATGGGCAATGCCCACGATCGCCTCAAGCGGGCCCTGCCAGAGCATGATCAGACCCTGAGCTCGGACGACGATGGGGTTGCCGTCTATCTGGAGAAGCTGTTCGCACCGAGCCTCGCCTGAACCGGCGATGCCCCAGATATGCAGAAGGGTGACCCAGGGTCACCCTTCTTGTATTCAGCCCCCCGCCCCTGTTGCCTCGTACCAGGCGTTGTCGGCACGCCATGCCAAAGGTGGGTCAATCTCACCAGGCCAGCTTGGGCAAGCCCAGGTTGTCCAGCAAGCCTCCCTTTTGCTTCCACTCGAAGCTCTGGTTCGCACCGCCATAGCACTCCGCCAGACGCAGCGGGGTGCCTGGCTGATGACGGCGGCCAGCCACATCCAGACAGAGGGACAGCTGACGGTTGAACAGCCGATCCGCCTGCCACTGCCACTGATGGCTGTCATCCCGGCAATCCGCCACGCCGAGTTCGTCATCCCCCCTGGCGATCAGGCAGCCCCGGGCCAGTTGCAGCGCCCCGGCATCCCAGTCGAACTCCTGCCGGGTACCCTGATCGCAGTCCTGTGTCAGCAGGGTATTCTGCTCGCTCAGCGTCACACAAAAGCCACCGCTGGTGATCAGATTTGCCATAGTGGTTTTCTCTGCCTTGGGGGCTGCCCCCAGCAGGATCGCATCAGGATCGGGTTGCAAGGTGGTGCACCCACCCAAGGTCAGGGTGAGCAAGGCCAGCAGGCCGGATTGTCGAGTCATGTGCTGCATTGGATAAGTGCCTGAAGCGGGGCCAGGGTGACCGCCGGCGCGTGAATCAGGCCCCCAGCATAGCGAATTCGATGCGCGCAGGCGCCAACAGAAGTGTAAAGAGACGTGACAAAGTGGGCGGAGGCCGGAAAAGCAAAAACCCCGCCTAAGCGGGGTTTTCAAATGTGGTCGGTGATAAAGGATTCGAACCTTTGACCCTCTGGTCCCAAACCAGATGCGCTACCGGGCTGCGCTAATCACCGATGGGGTATTTCAAAAACACAAAGATGACCTCATGGTCACCTTCGTCATACAGCAAGTATGGTGCGAAGAGAGGGACTCGAACCCTCACACCCGGGGGGCACTAACACCTGAAGCTAGCGCGTCTACCAATTCCGCCACCTTCGCGTACCTGACAAGCTGTAAAATGGGGTGGCTGATGGGGCTCGAACCCACGACAACCGGAATCACAATCCGGGACTCTACCAACTGAGCTACAGCCACCACAGCTGTTTTGTTCCACAACAACGCCCGTTTAACTGGCGCACGTTTGATGGTGCGCCCGACAGGATTCGAACCTGTGACCTCTGCCTCCGGAGGGCAGCGCTCTATCCAGCTGAGCTACGGGCGCTACGCTGTCGAACGGGGCGCATTATTGATGATGGCGCCGGCCTTGTCCACTGTTTTTTCATCCCCTTGAATCAACCGACTGTTTTTCCATCGTTTTGTGCAGTTTTATAGCTTTTCTACACCTCCTCGGCCGGAATCGTCTTCAGTCGACCCACTTTTGTCGACTTATCGTACCGGGAACTTCTCCCCTCCCCTTGACTTGCCCACTTCTCAATCTAGAATGAATGAACGTTCATTCAGCCGTTGCAATCGGAAGAGTCATGGATAAGAAAGAGCGCATTTTCGAGGCAGCGCGCGAAGTCCTCGGCGAGCAAGGCTTCTTCGGCCTTTCCATCGCCGTGGTCGCCAAGAAGGCCAATGTGGCGGCGGGCACCATCTATCGCTATTTCAGCGACAAGGATGACCTGATCCGCCAACTGTACAAGCACACCATTCTTCAGTGTCATCCTCTAGTCATGGAGGGTGTGCAGATAGAGGAAGTGTCATTTCGGCAGTATCGGCGCCTGTGGTTCAACATAGACGCCATCTTTATCAACACCCCCAACGCACTGAAATGTAAATTGCAGTACGAAAGTTCTCCATTGGGGGCTGAATTAGAACAGGATCCGGTCATAATGGCGGCATGGGCGCCGCTTGAAAACTTTTTTGAACAGGGTCGCCAACAAGGATTGTTTATCGATCTACCCGTCCCGGTGTTGCAGACACTGAGTCTGGATTGTGTGGCCAACCTGGCGCAGTTGCGCCGGGCACACCCATTTGAATTAACGCAAGAACAGCTGGAAACCGTGATAAGAGCCAGTTGGAATGCCATTTTAAACCCTCAAATTTCCACCACAGGAGCCTGTTCATGAAAAAGTGGATGGCCATCATGTTACTGATAGCACTCGTTCTGTTCGGCAGTGTCATCGGTTTCAATATGTTCAAGCAGAAGAAGATTGCGGAATTTCTGGCCAGCCGCCCCGAGCCCGAGTTCCCGGTGACCGCCATGGTGACCAAGGCACAGGATTGGGTGCCGACCATCGAGGCTATCGGTTTCATCGAGCCCAACCAGGGGGTGACCCTCTCCAGTGAACTGGCAGGCACCATCGACAACATCAGCTTCGAGTCTGGCGCCCATGTGAAGCCGGATCAGCTGCTGTTGAGCCTGGACTCCAGCGTGGAAAAGGCCAACCTGAAATCGTCCCAGGCCAGGCTGCCGGCGGCGCGCGCCAAGTTCGAACGCTACCAGAACCTGTACCAGAAGAACTCCATCTCCCGGGACCAGCTGGATGACGCCGAGGCCAGCTATCGCTCGCTCGAAGCCGATATCGAGAGCCTGAAGGGCACCATCGCCCGCCGCGAAGTGCGCGCCCCCTTCGGCGGCGCCGTGGGTCTGCGCAACGTCTTCCTCGGCCAGTACCTGGAACCGGGCACCGAGATTGTGCGACTGGAAGACACCAGCGTGATGCGTCTGCGCTTCACCGTGCCCCAGACCGACATCTCCAAGATTTCCCTCGGCCAGACCATCAAGATAGGGGTGGATGCCTACCCCAACGACCAGTTTGAGGGCCAGATCACCGCCATCGAACCCGCGGTCAACTACCAGAGCGGTCTGATCCAGGTGCAGGCAGCCATCCCGAACAACAGCGGCCAGCTCCGCTCCGGCATGTTTGCCCGTGCCAGCATCATCTTGCCGACGGTCAAGGAGCAGATCGTGATCCCGCAGTCCGCCATCTCCTTCACCCTGTATGGGGAGAACGTCTACATCATTCATGAAGTGGAGGGTGCCAAGCGTGCCAAACAGGTCGTGGTCAAGGCTGGTGAGCGTCGCGGCAACGATGTCCATGTGCTGTCCGGCATCAAGGCTGGCGATGAAATCGTGTTGTCGGGTCAGGTTCGCCTGAGCAACGATACCAAGGTGCACGTGGTCAAGAACGATGCCCTGGCCGTTCCGGCACAAACCCCGATGCTGTAAGCGCGGAGATCTACGATGCGATTTACCGACATATTCATAAAACGGCCGGTGCTGGCAATCTCGATCAGCTTCCTGATCGCCTTGCTGGGCTTCCAGGCCATTTTCAAGATGCAGGTGCGGGAATACCCCGAGGTCACCAACACGGTGATCACGGTCAGTACCAGCTACTACGGGGCCAGCTCGGATCTGATCCAAGGCTTCATCACCCAGCCGCTGGAGCAGGCGGTCGCGCAAGCCGACAACATCGACTTCATGACCTCCTCAAGCCAGCTGGGCAGCTCCACCATCACTGCCTACATGAAGCTCAACACCGATCCCAACGCCGCGCTGTCTGACATCCTGGCCAAGGTCAACTCGGTGCGCTCCCAGTTGCCCAAAGAGTCGGAAGACCCGTCGGTCACCTCCTCTACCGGCTCCACCACGGCGGTGCTCTACATGGGCTTCACCAGCCCGGAGCTGAACTCCAGCCAGATCACCGACTACCTTGAGCGAGTCATCAAGCCCCAGCTGTTCACCGTGGGCGGGGTCTCCAAGATCGACATCTACGGCGGGGTCGAATTTGCCCTGCGGGTATGGCTGGATCCGGCCAAGATGGCGGCCTTCGATCTCACCGCAAGCGACGTGATGACGGTGCTCAACAGCAACAACTATCAGTCGGCCACGGGTCAGGCGACCGGTTACTTCACCCTGTTCAACGGCAACGCCAAGACCCAGGTCGAGAGCACGGATGAGCTCAAGCGACTGGTGGTGGCCACCCGTGACAGCAAGGTGATCCGTCTCTCCGACATCGCCAAGGTGACGCTGGAGAAGAGCCACGACATCTATCGCGCCAGTGCCAACGGCAAAGAGGCCGTGGTGGTCGCCGTGAACGCGGCCCCGACTGCCAACCCCATCACCATCGCCCACGATGTGCTGGAATTGCTGCCGGACCTCAAGCGCAACATGCCGAGCACCCTGCAGACCAACGTGCTCTATGACTCCACCATCGCCATCAACGAGTCCATCCACGAGGTTATCAAGACCATACTGGAGGCGGCCGCCATCGTACTGGTGGTGATCACCCTGTTCCTGGGATCGTTCCGGGCCGTCATCATCCCCATCATCACCATACCGCTCAGTCTGATCGGCGTGGTCATGATGATGGACATGTTCGGTTTCTCCATCAATCTCATGACCTTGCTGGCCATGGTGCTGGCGATCGGCCTGGTGGTGGATGACGCCATCGTGGTGCTGGAGAACGTCGACCGGCACATCAAGGAAGGGGAAGAGCCCTTCAGGGCCGCCATCATCGGCACCCGGGAGATCGCCATCCCGGTTATCGCCATGACGGTCACCCTGGCCGCCGTGTATGCGCCCATCGCCCTGATGGGGGGCATCACAGGCTCCCTGTTCAAGGAGTTCGCGCTGACGCTGGCAGGGGCGGTGTTCGTCTCGGGCATCATAGCCCTGACCCTCTCCCCCATGATGTGCTCCAAGATGCTCAAGGCCAACGCCAAGCCGAACAAGTTCGAGAGCACGGTGCACCATCTGCTGGACCGGATGACGGATCGCTACGACCGCATGCTGCATGCCGTGATGCAAAAGCGCATCGTGGTGGTGGTGTTCGCCGTCATCGTGTTCGCCAGCCTGCCGCTGCTGTTCAAGTTCATCCCCAGTGAACTGGCACCGTCGGAAGACAAGGGGGTCATGGCGGTGCTGGCGACGGCACCCTCCAACGCCAACCTGGATTACATCGAAAACACCATGAACGATGTGAACAAGATCCTGGATGAGCAACCGGAAATCGCCTATGCCCAGGTCTTCTCCGGGGTGTTCAACTCCAACCAGGCGTTCGGTATTGCGTCCATGGTGCCCTGGAGCGAGCGTGAGGCAAGCCAGAAAGAGGTGCTGGACAGGGTCGCCGGTCTGGTGACCGACATCCCGGGCATGGCCATCACCACCTTCCAGTTCCCCGAGCTGCCGGGTGCGTCGAGCGGTCTGCCCATCCAGTTCGTCATCACCACCCCGAACAGCTTCGAGAGTCTGTTCCTGATCGCGGGTGAGATGCTGTCGGCCACCCAGGCCAACGGTCAGTTCGTCTATTCGGATCTCGATCTGAACTACGACTCGGCCACCATGAAGATCAACATCGACAAGGACAAGGCCGGTGCCTACGGCATCACCATGCAGGACATCGGCACCACCATGGGCACCATGATGGCGGATGGCTACGTCAACCGTATCGATCTGGATGGCCGTTCCTACGAGGTGATCCCGCAGGTGGAGCGTAAATTCCGTATGAACCCCGAATCCATGAAGGGCTATTACGTGCGCGCCGCCGACGGCAAGTCGATCCCGCTTGGCAGCCTGATCAGCATCGAAATCAAGGGGGAGCCACGTGCCCTGCCCCACTTTAACCAGCTGAACTCCGCCACCATAGGCGCCGTACCGGCACCTGGCGTGGCCATGGGGGATGCGATCAACTGGTTCAAGGCCACCGCCGAAGAGAAGCTGCCCCAGGGCTATCGCTACGACTTCATGGGGGAGGCTCGCCAGTTCGTGACCGAAGGCAATGCCCTCTACGCCACCTTCGCACTGGCACTGGCCATCATCTTCCTGGTGCTGGCCATCCAGTTCGAGTCCATTCGTGACCCTCTGGTCATCATGGTCTCGGTACCACTGGCCATCAGCGGTGCCTTGATCGCGCTGGCCTGGGGATTGGCGACCATGAACATCTACTCCCAGGTGGGCCTCATCACCCTGGTCGGTCTGATTACCAAACACGGTATTCTGATCTGTGAGGTGGCCAAGGAGGAGCAGCTGTTGCACGGTCTGAACCGGATGCAGGCGGTGATGCAGGCAGCCAAAGTGCGACTGCGCCCCATCCTGATGACCACGGCGGCCATGATCGCGGGCCTCATCCCGCTGCTCTACGCCTCCGGCGCCGGCGCGGCACAGCGCTTCAGCATCGGCATCGTCATCGTCGCGGGCCTGGCCATCGGTACCCTGTTCACCCTGTTCGTGCTACCGGTGATCTACACCTTCCTGGCTTCTCAGCACAAACCGCTGCCGGAATTCGATGAATCCATCCCGGCCAAGGCGAAGGGCAACCACTGATCCAGCATTAATATCAAAAAGGCCCCGAAAGGGGCCTTTCTTATATCCATTTCATGACACACGACATCAGTACATGAAGCAGTTACACTAAACCGCACTCAATCCAGACCGCAAGGACGCCATGTCAGGAATCTTCTCCAAGGCCGTCGGCCTTAACGGACTCTCTTACCGTCTGCTTTCCTACATTCTGATCTGCAGTACAGTGCTGGCGCTCATCATTACCGTGCTGCAGCTCGCCTGGGACTACAACAAGGATGTGACCGTCATCGAAGCGAGCATCGATCAGATCGAGGCCTCCTTCTTGCAGCCCATTTCCGCCAGTCTATGGAACCTGGACGAAGAACAGGTCAAGGTACAGATAGAAGGCATCATGAATCTGCCCAACATGCAGTTCGTGATGGTCAAGGAGATGCTGGGCAACTCCGAGGTGCCGCTGCTCACCCAGGGCGTGGAACGAGAACAGTACGACATCTCCCGGGAGTTCAACCTCACCTATCAGGGGGAAGTCGTCGGCAAGCTGTTTGTAGCCGCCTCCCTGGATCAGATCTATCAGCGCCTCATCGAAAAATCCGTGCTCATCCTGGTCAGCCAGACCATCAAGACACTGCTCGTCTCCTTCTGCATCCTGGTCATCATCTACTATCTGGTGATCCGTCATATCAACCGCATCGTCAGCTATGCCCAGCGCCTGAGCCTGGATCGACTGACCCTGGAGCTGACCCTGGAGGGCAGAACCCAGCCTCGCAAACATCCGGATGAGTTCGATCTGCTGGCCGCCACCCTCAACCAGATGCGCACCCGTCTCAACGACGAATTCACGGCCCGTCATCAGGCGGCCGATCAGCTGCAGCAGGAGCGGGACTTCTCCGCCACCCTGATCAACTCGGCCAACATGGTCATCTGCTGCATGGAGCCGGATCTCAACATCGCCAGCATCAACCCTGCCGCCATCATGCTCACCGGCTATCACCATCAGGAGCTGTTGCAGCACAACTGGCTGGATCTGTTCGTCACCCCGGCGCAGAGAACCGAGCTGGCCGAACTGCTGGCCGAGCAGGGTTCCCTCTCGGACCGCGAGATCGTCATGCATGATCAGCAGGGAGAAGAGCTGACCCTGCAATGGACTTTTGCCCCCTTCTACGAGGGCCCCAACCTCAAATATCTGATTGGATTCGGTTATGACATCACTCGCCTCAAGAAGGTGGAACGGGAGATCACCCTGTTCAACGAACAGCTGGAAGGCAAGGTGGCCGACCGCACCCGCAGCCTGAGCGATGCCAACGACCAGCTGGGCAAGGCCTATGACGATCTGAAGCAGGCGCAGCAGACCCTGGTGGAATCGGAGAAGATGGCCTCATTGGGATCACTGGTGGCCGGGGTCGCCCACGAGATCAACACCCCCATCGGCATCAGTGTCACCGCTTCCTCCTACCTGCAGGAGCGGGTGATCGACTTCAAGCAGCACATCGATGCCAAGCAGCTTTCCCGTTCCTATCTGAACGAATTCACCCAGAACCTGGACGAGTCGATGCAGTTGCTGCAGGGCAACCTGCGACGCGCCTCCGAGCTTATCGCCAGCTTCAAGCAGGTGGCAGTCGACCAATCCTCCGAGGCCCGCTACAACTTCAACCTGGCGGACAACCTGCATCAGGTGGTGGTGTCACTCGGCCACAAGCTGAAGAAGGCCCAGTGCGAGGTCGACATTCAGTGCGATCCCAAGCTGACCCTCTACTCCTTCCCGGGCAGTTTCACCCAGATCTATTCCAACCTCATCCTCAACTCCATCCACCACGGCTTCGATGGCTGGGACAGACCCAAGAAGATCAGCATCAAGGTGGAGCAGCACGGTAGCGAGCTCGTCATCGACTACAGCGACAACGGTCGCGGCATTCCCCCCGAGATACTGCCACGCATCTTCGATCCCTTCGTCACCTCCAAGCGGGGCCACGGCGGCAGCGGGCTGGGCACCCACATCATCTACAACCTGGTGGTGCAGCTGCTGCGCGGTCGCATCAACTGTGCCAGCGAGCCGGGCCAGGGAGCCCAGTTCCATATCCACCTGCCCATCACACAGAAGTGAACGCTGGCTCTTGTGAGCCAGCTTCTTTGTCCCCATCATGCTGTGATAGCTTTTTTAACCAGCGGAGAACCACACCATGGCACAGCATTTTGACTACATCGCCATCGGCGGCGGCAGCGGCGGCATCGCCTCGGCCAACCGGGCGGCCATGCATGGCAAGAAAGTCGCCCTCATCGAGGCCAAAGCCCTGGGCGGTACCTGCGTCAATGTGGGATGTGTTCCCAAGAAGGCCATGTGGTATGCCGGCCAGATCGCCGATGCTCTGCGTTATGGCGCCGACTATGGTTTCGACACTACCCTCAATCACTTCAGCTGGGCCAAGCTGGTGGAATCCCGCCAGGCCTATATCGGCCGCATCCATCAGTCCTATGAGAATGTGCTCGGCAAGAACCAGATCACCGTCATCCGGGGCTTCGCCCGCTTCGTCGACGCCCACACGGTGGAGGTCAATGGTGAGCAGTACACAGCCGATCACATCCTGATCGCCACCGGCGGCCACCCGGAAGTGCCCAGTATCCCGGGTGCCGAACTGGGCATCGACTCCGATGGCTTCTTCGCCCTTGAAACGCAGCCGCGGCGAGTCGCCGTGGTGGGCGCGGGTTACATCGCGGTGGAGATCGCCGGCGTGATGCAGGCCCTCGGCTCCGAGACCCACCTGGTGGTGCGCAAGCAGGGCCCATTGCGCAGCTTCGATCCCATGATCCAGGAGACCCTGGTGGAGATCATGGCCGCAGAAGGCCCCAAGCTGCACACCCATGCCATCCCCAAGGCGGTGATCAAGAATGCCGACGACAGCCTGACTCTGCAGCTGGAAGATGGCCGCCACCTCACCGTCGATTGCCTGATCTGGGCCATCGGCCGGGCCCCGGCCACCGACAAGCTGAACCTGGCCGCAGCCGGTATCGAACTGGATGAGCGGGGCTATATCCCCACCGACAAGTTCCAGAACACCCAGATCAGCAATATCTACGCCGTGGGCGACAACACCGGCCGGATCCAGCTCACCCCGGTGGCGGTCGCTGCCGGTCGCCGCCTGTCCGAGCGGCTGTTCAACAACAAGCCAAACGAGCACCTGAACTACGATCTGGTGCCGACCGTGGTGTTCAGCCATCCTCCCATCGGCACCATAGGCCTGACCGAGCCGGAAGCCATCGCCCAATATGGGGAAGAGCAGGTGAAGGTCTATCGCAGCCAGTTCACCGCCATGTACTCGGCCCTGACCCAGCATCGTCAGCCCACCCGCATGAAGCTGGTCTGCGTCGGCCCCGAGGAGAAGGTGGTCGGCCTGCACGGCATCGGCTTCGCCATGGACGAGATCCTGCAAGGCTTCGGCGTCGCCATGAAGATGGGGGCCACCAAGGCGGACTTCGACAACTGCGTCGCCATCCACCCCACCAGCGCAGAAGAGTTTGTGACCATGCGCTGACCCGGGCGCAAGCGGGCCGGTGTCAGTGATGCCCGTCCAGCCAACCAGCATTCAACCCGGCCCAGGCCGGGTTTTCTTCACCCCAGGGCCCATCGACCCCGTTTTTACGCCGACTTTACGCCACCCATCCCCCGCTTTATGGCGCCTTTACGCCCACCCTACGTACCCTTGTGGTGTCAATTACACCAAGGGAATCGATATGAATTGGCTATATCTGCTGCTGGTCCTCGCCCTGTTGGGCTATCTGCTGCGTGCACTCACACGCAGTCATGAGTGAGGGACCCCATCATGTGGCAAGAGATCATCTACCCAGTCGCCTTCGTGCTGCTGGTTCTGCTGCCTGCACCCCTGCTAGGCAGTTATATGTATCGTGTATTCGAGGGAAAAACCCGCTGGCTGTCGCCCATCGAACGGGCAACCATGGCCTGTACGGGATCCGATGGGCGGGAGCAGGACTGGAAGTCATACGCCATCAGCCTGCTCGCTTTCAACGGGGCGGGATTCGGCCTGCTGTTTCTGATCCTGATGGCGCAAGGCTTGCTGCCCCTCAACCCGCAGAACCTGTCGGGACTGAGCTGGGAGCTCGCCTTCAACACCGCGGTCAGCTTCATGACCAACACCAACTGGCAAGCCTATTCCGGTGAGGCCAGCCTCTCCTATTTCAGCCAGATGGTGGGACTCACCACCCAGAACTTCGTCTCCGCCGGTACCGGGGCTGCCGTGGCCGTCGCCCTGTTCCGCGGCATCACCCGCCAGCAGACGACCCACCTTGGCAACTTCTGGCAGGATCTGGTGCGTTTCTGCCTCTATGTGCTGCTGCCCATGGCCTTCATCATGGCGCTGCTGCTGGTCTGGCAGGGGGTTCCCCAGAGTCTGTCGGCCTACCTGCCGTTCCACAGCCTGGAAGGTCAGGAGCAACTGATGCCGCTCGGCCCGGCCGCCTCCCAGATCGCCATCAAGCAGCTCGGCTCCAACGGTGGCGGCTTCTTCGGCGTCAACTCGGCTCACCCGTTCGAGAACCCCACCGCCCTCACCAACTGGCTGGAGATGGTCACCCTGCTGACCCTGCCCGCCGCCCTGGTCTGCACCCTGGGTCGCTACGTGAAGCACAGCGGTCATGGCCGCGCCATCCTCACCGCCATGACCTTGCTGTTCGTGCTGGGCCTGACACTCTCCCTTTATCAGGAGCTGCAGCCAGATCCGGCTCTCGCCCATCTGACCCAGCAAGCGGGCAACTGGGAAGGCAAGGAGAGCCGCTTCGGCCCCGTGCTGTCCAGCATCTGGGAGGTGGCGACCACCTCCGCCTCCAACGGTTCGGTCAACGCCATGCATGACAGCTTCACCCCCCTCGGCGGCATGATCGGCATGATCAACATGCTGCTGGGTGAGGTGGTGTTCGGCGGCGTGGGGGCCGGTATCTACGGCATGATGCTGTTCGTGCTGCTGACCGTGTTCCTGTGCGGCCTGATGGTAGGGCGCACCCCGACCTACCTGGGCAAGCGCCTCGGCATCACCGAGATGAAGTGGGTGGTGGCCAGCATGCTGGTCATGCCGGTCGGGGTATTGGTGATCGGTGGCATCACCCTGCTGACACCGAGTGCCAGCGCCATCATCGGCCATGAGGGCCCCCACGGCCTGTCTCGCCTGATCTACGCTTACACCTCCGCCGCCGGCAACAATGGCTCCGCCTTCGGTGGTTTCGCCGCCGCCGACAGCTGGCAGTGCATCGCCATCGGTATGGCCATGCTGCTCGGTCGCTTCGGCTACATCATCCCCGTGCTGGCCATCGCCGGCCAACTCTCCCGCGCACCACGCCAGGAGACGGGCGCGGGGGACTTTCCGATCAGCGGCCCGCTGTTTGTGACCCTGCTGATCATCACCGTATTGCTGATAGGTGGCCTCTCCTTCCTGCCCGTGCTGGCGCTGGGACCGGTCGCAGAACACCTCACCCTGATGCAGGGAGCCTTCCAATGAGCAAGTCCATTTCAGTGACCACTGGCACCGACAAGATCAAGGCCAAGTCACATCGTTCACAGGTCGTCCAGGCCATGATTGAAGCCCTGTATCGCTTCAATCCCAAGGCGCTGTTTGGCAGCCCCATACTGTTCACCCTCTGGCTGGCCGCCGTGATGGCGACCGTCGAGTCCCTGATGGGCCAACCCCTGTCCGGGGTCGCCCCGAGCCTGGCCTGGCAGTTGACTGCCTGGCTCTGGCTGACCCTCTGGTTCGCCAACTTCGCCGAGACCCTGGCCGAAGGCCGTGGCAAGGCCAGGGCCGACAGCCTGAAGGCAGGTCTGAGTCAGCTCAAGGCCCGCAAGGTCAGCCATCCGCGGGATGACAAGGGGGAGTGGGTGCCCGCCACCAGCCTGCTCAAGGGCGATCTGGTGCTGGTGCGCAGCGGCGAGATGATCCCGGCGGACGGCGAGGTCATCGCCGGCATCGCCTCGGTCAACGAGGCCGCCATCACCGGGGAATCCGCCCCGGTGATCCGCGAGTCAGGCACGGATCGCAGCGGCGTGACCGGCAACACCACCGTCGTCTCCGACGAGATCTGGATCCGAGTCAGCAACAACCCCGGCGAGAGTACCCTGGATAGAATGATTGCCCTGGTGGAAGGGGCCAAGCGCCAGAAAACCCCGAACGAGATGGCGCTCGACGCCCTGCTGGTCGGTCTGACCCTGATCTTCCTGCTGGTGGTGGCTACCCTGCCCTGGTTCCTCGACTACAACGGCACCCAGGTCCCGCGGCTCTACCTGATCGCCCTCTTCATCACCCTGATCCCGACCACCATAGGCGGCCTGCTCTCCGCCATCGGCATCGCCGGCATGGACAGACTGGTCAAACTCAACGTGATCGCCAAGTCCGGTCGCGCCGTGGAAGCCGCCGGTGACGTGCGCACACTCTTGCTGGACAAGACGGGCACCATCACCTTCGGCAACCGCATGGCGGACGAGCTGATCCCGGCACCGGGAGTGGACCCTTCTCTGCTGGCCCAGGCGGCCATGCTGGCCTCCCTCGGTGACAACACCCCGGAAGGCAAGTCCATCCTGACCCTGGCGGGCAAGAGCATGGCCAAGCCGAGCCAGCTGGAGAGCGACAAGGTGATCCCCTTCAGCGCCGAGACCCGGCTGAGCGGGCTGGATCGCAACGGCCACCAATACCGCAAGGGCGCGGTGGATGCGGTGCTGAACTACCTCTCACTCGATCGCAAGGGGGTGCCCGAGCTCATCCTCAAATCCGTCGATCACATCGCCCGCCAGGGGGGCACACCGCTGCTGGTCTGTACCCACGAGCAACTGCTCGGGGTGGTGTACCTCAAGGACATCATCAAGCCCGGCATCAAGGCACGCTTCCAGACCCTGCGCCATATGGGCATACGCACCGTGATGATCACCGGGGACAACCCACTGACCGCGGCCGCCATCGCCGCCGAGGCCGGGGTGGATGACTTCATCGCCGAGGCGACCCCGGAGAAGAAGCTGGCCTACATCCGCCAGGAACAGGCCGATGGCCGCCTGGTAGCCATGTGCGGTGACGGCGCCAACGACGCCCCAGCCCTGGCCCAGGCCGACGTGGGGCTGGCCATGAACGAGGGGACCCAGGCCGCCAAGGAGGCGGGCAACCTGGTGGATCTCGACTCCAACCCCACCAAGCTGCTGGACGTGGTACTGGTGGGCAAGCAGTTGCTGGTGACCCGGGGAGCCCTGACTACCTTTTCCATCGCCAACGATGTGGCCAAGTACTTCGCCATACTGCCGGCCCTGTTCATCGCCGCCTACCCGCAGTTGGGCGCCCTGAACCTGATGCAGTTGGGCAGCCCGCAGAGTGCCATCCTGTCGGCCATCATCTTCAACGCCCTGATCATAGTGGCGCTGGTACCCCTGGCCCTGCGCGGCGTCAGCCTGCAGGAATCGGCTGCCAGCCTGCTGCGTCGCAACCTGCTCATCTACGGGGTCGGCGGCCTGTTGATCCCCTTTGTCGGCATCAAACTCATCGATCTCGTCGTCACCGGCCTCGGCCTGGTGTAGCCACGGCGGAGTGCGGGCCTGACCCGCACTCCATGGATTTTGTTCAGGTATTAAGGACATATCATGATTGCAATCAGAACCCTGCTGACCCTGACGCTGCTGCTGGGGGTTGCCTATCCCCTGGCAGTGACCGGGTTGGCCCAGGTGCTGTTCCCCTGGCAGGCCAACGGCAGCCAGCTGACCAACGACAAACAAGAACTCGTCGGTAGCGCCCTGCTGGCGCAGAAGTTCGAGCGGGCGAACTACTTCCACTCCCGCCCCTCTGCCAGCGACTTCGCCACCGTCGGCAGCGGTGCCACCAATCTCGGCATGAGCTCCCCCCTGCGGGCCGAGTTCGCCAGTGACGCCGCCAAGGCCCAGCCCGGCAATCCATCACCGGCCATGCTGACCCGTTCTGGTTCCGGACTGGACCCCCACCTGCCGCTGGATGCCGTGTTGTCTCAGGTGGACAGGGTGGCCAGAGAACGAGGACTGGATCCCGCCATGCTGACGGAACGGGTCAAGTCCGCCACACAAGCTGGTATCCTAGGTCCACAAGTGGTCAACGTCCTCGAGCTGAACCTGCAGCTCGACAAGGACGCCTGATGAGGACGACCCGGCATCCGTGCCGGGTCTGTTGTTTGGCCAAGATGGATCAATACGATGACGCGCCGGGCTGACTCGCTGCTATGCAGGCAGTGATACGGATTCTTGAGCCGAACCGGTTGTTGCTCGATAGGGACTCTCGATGGGGACTAAGGGATGCGTGATGAGGTGAGGGCCGACGCCTTGTTGGCCAGCCTGGAAGAAGAACACAAAGGCAAGCTGAAAGTCTTCCTCGGCGCCGCTCCCGGCGTCGGCAAGACCTACGCCATGCTGCAGGCCGTGCGGGAACAGGCCAAGGACGGGATCGACATCCTCATCGGGGTGGTGGAGACCCACGGCCGCCAGGAGACCCTGGCCCTGCTGGACAAGTTGCCCATCCAGCCACGCCAGCCTTTCTACCACCGCCAGCAGCGGCTGGAGGAGATGGATCTGGACGGCCTGCTCGAACGCAAGCCGGCCATCGCAGTGGTAGATGAACTGGCCCACACCAATGCCCCCGGCAGCCGCCACGAGAAACGCTGGCAGGATGTGGAGGAGTTGCTCGGTGCAGGCATCGACGTCTACACCACCCTCAACGTACAGCACCTGGAGAGCCTCAACGATCTCGTCTGGCAACTGACCGGCGTCAGGGTCAAGGAGACCCTGCCGGATCAGGTCATGCTGGAGGCCGACAGCCTGGTACTGATCGATCTCCCCCCCAAGGAGCTGCTGGGGCGCCTCAAGGAGGGTAAGGTCTATGTGCCCCATCAGGCCAAGGCGGCCCTGCAGTCCTTCTTCTCCCTCAACAATCTGACCGCCTTGCGCGAGCTGGCGATGCAGACCGCGGCCAGCCACGTGGAGGGGGATCTGCAACTGCAATGGCAGGCGGCAGGCAAGAGCACGCTTCCGCTGCGGGGCAAGCTGATGGTCTGCCTCGGAGATCAGCACAGCGCGTCCCTGGTTCGCTATGGCCACCGCTTCGCCCAGCGTCGCCAGCTGCCCTGGCTGGTGGTGCATATCGACAGCAAGGGACGGCGTTCGGCCGAACTGGAGCAGGCACTGGCGCTGGCATCGCAGCTCGGCGCCAAGGTGCTGACCCTCTCCAGTCCGGCGGTAGCCGATACCCTGCTCGAAACCGCCGAACAGCAACAGGTCTCCCAGCTGTTGCTCGGCAAACCCCATCAATCCCCCTGGCGTCGCTCCCTGGTACAACACCTGCTCAAACAGGCTCGCGGGTTCGAGATCACCCTGGTAGACACGGAGAAACGCAAGCAGAGCCTGGGGCTGCATCCCTCAGGTCGCAAGGAGGTGCGCCAGAGCCTGATGGCTATCCTCATCATGAGCCTCACCTCGGCCCTGGCCTGGGGTCTCTCCCACTGGCTGCCACCGGCCTCCTTGCCCCTGCTGTTCGTGCTGGGGGTGCTGGCCACCGCGCTCTCCACCAGCCTGATGCCCGCCATATTGGCGGCCGTGCTCGGTTTCGTGGCTCACAACCTGCTGTTTGTCGCCCCCCACTTCTCCCTCAGCGTGGCCAGCCACAGCGATCTGCTGACCCTGTTCGTGCTGCTCATCGTCGGTGTGACGGCAGGGCGGCTCGCCTCTCGCCAGCGCCAGCAGCTGGTGGGATTGCGCGAGACCCAGCAGCTCGGCAATGCCCTGCTCTCCCTGAGCCAGGGGCTGGCCACCGCCAGCAGTCCGACTGACGTGCTCAGGCAAGGCACTCAGGCCATCTCCCTGGCTTTGGGCCAACCCGTGTTCGCCCTCGACAAAGATTACCAATACCGGGCGGGTGACGCCCCGCCCGGCCCCGGCCAGACCGACAAGGCGGCCATCGACTGGTGCCTGGCCCAGAAGCAGTATGCCGGTGCCCACACCGCCACCCTCAATGCGGCCGAAGCCCAGTACCACCCGCTCACTGACGATCTCGTGCTCGGCATCCGGCTGACCAATCCCCTGGCCTCCTCCGCCGAGCATCAATTACAGGCGCTGCTCACCGATATCCGCGCCGCCCTCGCCCGGATCGATCTCAGCGAGCGGCTCGCCGACAGCCAGTTGCAGGCCGAGACGGACAGGCTGCGTGCCGCCCTGCTCTCCTCCGTCTCCCACGATCTCAAGACGCCGCTCGCCACCATCATGGGCGCCGGCAGCACCTTGCTGGAATACGGTGACAGGATAAGCCAGGAAGATCGCAGCGAACTGCTGCATTCGGTGCAGGACGAGGCTCGCCGCCTGCACAGCTATGTGCAGAACCTGCTGGACATGACCCGTATCGGCTCGCCGGACTTCCAGCTGAAACGGGACTGGGTCGACCTCGCCGACCTGCTGGAAAGCGCCCGCAAGCGGCTGGACTCCTCCTGGCGCCAACACAAGCTGCTGGTGCACTTCGATCAGCAGATCCCCGCGCTCTATGTGCACGGCGCCCTGATCGAGCAGGTGCTGGTCAACATCCTCGACAACGCCTCCCGCTATTCGCCGGCCGGCACGCCCATCGAGTTCAAGGTGATGGTGGCCAGCCCGGATCTCATCGTCGACATCATCGACATCGGGGTGGGCATCGCCGAGTCCGACCGGGACAAGATCTTCAACCTGTTCTACACCCAGCCGGTCGGGGATTGCGGCAGCCGTGGCACCGGGCTTGGCCTCGCCATTTCCCGCGCTATGATAGAGGCGCACGGCGGCCGTATCTGGGCATTTGCCGGCCCCAACGGCAACGGCACCTGCATGCGCCTCTCCCTGCCGCTCTCACTCAACGCACCCGAGGTCATAGGCTGATGACACACAACCTGGTACCCACGATGGGCACCCCACCTTTCAGCGCTGGAGGCTAGATGGCACATATTCTGGTCATTGATGACGAGGCGGCAATCCGCCGCTTCCTGCGCATCAGTCTGGTTGCCGAGGGGCACCAGGTCAGCGAGGCCGTGGGCGTCACAGAAGGGTTGATGCAGTACCGCCACCTCAACCCGGATCTGGTGATCCTGGATCTCGGTCTACCGGATGGGGACGGTATCCAGGTTCTGCAGAGCATCCGCGAGCACCACCAGCACCCGGTGCTGGTGTTGTCGGCCAGAGATTCGGAGCAGGAAAAGGTACGGCTGCTGGACGCGGGAGCCAACGACTACATGAACAAGCCGTTCGGCATCCAGGAGATGATGGCGCGGATCCGCGTGCTGCTCAGGCAACGGGCCGGTGCCAGCATCGGCGAGCATCGCCACTTTCCCCAGTGCGGCCTCAGCCTGGATACCAGCAGTCACAAGGTGAGCCTGCACGGAGAAGATGTCCCCCTCTCCCGCAAGGAGTTCGCCCTGTTGCAGGCGCTGGTGTGCCACCCCGGCAAGCTGGTGCTGCAGACCCAGTTGCTCAACGACATCTGGGGGCCGAGCCACAAGGAGGACACCCACTACCTGCGCATCGTCATCGCCAGCCTGCGCAAGAAGCTCGGTGACAACCCCCAGCAACCCAGTCTGATCGAGACCGAATCCGGCATCGGCTACCGCTTCATCGGCAGCTGATGTTTCACGTGGAACGGCAACCATGGCACAACCAGGCCAAGCCCCCGCAGCCGACGAGCAGGATCCCCAGATCCTGCAGGTTCGCCGCCACCGCCAATCCCAGACTGAGCAGCAGGTAGTAAACCAGCCCGAACAGGGCGCCGGCACTGCCCGCCACCTCCCGATACACCAGCAAGGCCTGGCTCAGCACATTCGGGATCGCCACCCCAAAGGCCACCACTGTTCCCATCATGGGCAGCAGGAACCAGAGGCTGCCCTGACCGAGCCATACCCCAATCCCGCAGATGAACGCCAGGATGCAGGCCAGCCGGACGAGGGATGATGGTGCCCAGCCCTTCCCCAGCAGCCCCTTGTTCAGCAGGCTGCCAACCAGCGTTGCCAGCGCCAACCCGAAACCCGAATAACCAAACTCCCCGACGCTCAGCCCCAGACCGGCAAACAGAAAGGGAGCCAGGCTGTAGTAACCAAACAGCATGGTGTTGAACAGGGCAACCAACAGGGCACTTCGCCACAGCGTGACATCACGCAACATCCGGCATGCCAGGGGCCAGAGAGCAACCCCGGACATGTCGTCCGGGCGAGTCTCCGGCAGCCAGCCGAGGGCGAGCATCCCGATCGCCAGAGCCAGCACCATCAGTCCCCCGAAGACGCCGAGATGGCCCCACTCCTCGACCAGCCAGCCCCCACTCATCAGCCCCAGCACAGGGCTGAGGGAGAGCGCGCCCCCCATCACCGAGAAGACCTGCGCCAGATCGCGTCCCCGGTAACTGTCACGCAGCATGGTCTGGGTAACCACGGAACCGACGGCGGCCCCGAAAGCCGAGACGATGCGCGCCAGCAGCAGAACCTCGAACTGGTTGGCCAGCAATGCCATCAGGGTGCCGAGCCCATAAGTCAGCAGACCGGCCAGCATGGCAGGTCGTCGCCCGATGAGATCGCAGAGCCGCCCCCAGCAGACGACCCCTACCGCAAATGCCAGGAAATAGGCCGACAGGGTCTGGGATGCCTGCCCGTCGCTCACCCCGAACCGGGTGGCGATCCCGGTCAGCGCCGGGCTGTAGATGGTCTCGACTATCTGGGGAAACATCATCAATCCGACCACCAGCCAGAGTGGTGGCAACTTGTTGTTCATGACAAACCTCCTTCACAAGAGGCTGCCAGTCTAGAGAGGTGTGAGCTGTCTGATTACAATAAGCAGGACTATAAACATCGGAAATAGGACACATGGCCTTCATTCAGCCCGATGACCCTTTTGATCCCGATCGGCTCAGCGGCACCGTGCTCGGCATCGCCTCCGCTCTCGGCTGGCACGACTCCGGCCAGCATCGGCATGGACGCCATCAGTTGCTGTTTGCCCAGGCAGGCTGCATGAGCATAGAGCTGGACAACCGCCTCTGCCTGCTCCCTCCCGGCAGGGCGGCCTGGATACCAGCTGGAACTTTCCACAGGGTGCAGATGCGTGGTGTGGTCGCCTACCGCTCTCTCTATTTCACCCCGGATCCCGTCCTGCCCGACGTCTTGCAGGTTATCGCCATCAACCCCCTGTTGCAGGCGATCATAGAACGGATGGCATTCTGGCCATGGGACAAGCCGGCCGCCGAGCAGTGCCGGACGGTGGCACTCTTCATGGAGGAATTGGCGCAGGCGCCGAGGGAGTCGTGGCAATTGCCCCTGCCGGCCGATCCGCGCCTGGCCAGCTGGTTGCAAAGTCTCAAGGGAAGCAACACCCTGCCCGATCGACTCAACCGGCTGGCCGAGCGGGTGGGTGCCAGTGACAAGACCATAGGCCGCATCTTCATGCGGGATACGGGTATGCATTATCAGGCCTGGCGCCAGCAATGGCGCTTGTTGCGCGCCATGGAGCTGCTGGCCGAGGCCGAGCCCGTCAGCCGGGTGGCGAGTGCCCTGGAGTTCTCCAGCGACAGTGCCTTCATCGGCTTCTTCAAGCAGCACACCGGGCTCACGCCCCTGCGCTACCTCAGCTCTCGGGGTGAGTTCCATGGGCCGAACTCACCTCCACCACCAGGGTCTCCAGCACCAGCGGCTTGAGATGATGAATGGCATCCAGGGTGACGGCATGGGAGGCTTCCTGCTGCTGGGCCAGAACCTCCTGCTCCAGCTTGGCACTGTCCAGCTCGGGTCTGGGGTTCTCGTCAGCCATGGCAGTCAGGCTCAGGGTACTCAGCATCAGGGTAGCGATCAGGGTTTTCATCTGGCGTTCTCCGGTATGGTTGAGATGACCAGATAGTTAGTCCAATAGTTGTGCCATATTTATAACCACATGATTTTGTTATTTTTATCTTGTTTTTGGCATCAATTGGAAAGATTTTTAACGATGGTGTGGTCATTTTTAAACCGATAAATGGTGATTCTTGCCATGTTTAATTTTTACGCGCTGTTCCACGTGGAACGTCCGGTTATTTAGATCGACACCCACTTTTAAACTGGGCTATGGTGCTACATCCCCATCATCAATCTGGATCTGCCACCGAATGGAATTTTCCTTGTTCGGCGAGAAGTTCACTCGCCACGCCGGCATTACTCAACTCATGGATGACCTCAATAAGGGGCTGCTCAATCCGGACGCCATCATGCTGGGAGGCGGCAACCCGGCCCCCATTCCCGCCATGCTGGAGCGCTTTCAAACCGAAGCCAAGAGCCTGCTCGACAACGGTGAGCTGGTCAAAGCCATGGCCAACTACGATGGTCCCCAAGGCAAAGACAGATTCACCCAGGCGCTGGCCACTCTGCTGCGCAAGGAGCTGGGCTGGGATATTTCCGCCAGGAACATTGCCCTGACCAACGGCAGTCAGACCGCCTTCTTCTATCTGTTCAACCTGCTGGCTGGCGAGTTCGCCGACGGGCGCAAGAAGAAGGTGCTGTTCCCCCTGGCCCCCGAGTACATCGGCTATGCCGACTCGGCCCTGACCGATGATCACTTCGTGGCCTACAAGCCCACCATCGAGAAGCTGGCCGATGGTCAATTCAAGTACCATGTGGACTTCGAGAGCCTGGAGGTGGGTGACGACATCGGGGTGATCTGCGTCTCCCGCCCCACCAATCCCACCGGCAACGTGCTGACCGATGAGGAAATAGAACACCTGGATCAGATTGCCCGCGACAAGGGCATCCCCCTGCTCATCGACAACGCCTACGGCGTGCCCTTCCCGGGCATCATCTTCACCGAGGCCAAACCGTTCTGGAACGCCAATACCATCCTCTGCATGAGCCTCTCCAAGCTGGGGTTGCCAGGTACCCGCTGCGGCATCGTCATCGGCGATGAGAAGATCATCCGGGCCATCACCAATCTGAGCGGCATCATCAATCTCGCGCCGGGCAGCCTGGGGCCGGCTCTAACCATTCCCATGATCGAGAGCGGCGAGATCATCGCCCTGAGCGAACAGGTGGTGAAGCCCTTCTACCGGCAGAAAGCCGAGCTGGCGGTACGGCTGTTGCGGGACGCAATCCCGGATCCCCGCTTCCACATCCACAAACCAGAGGGTGCCCTCTTCCTCTGGCTCTGGTTTGAAGACCTGCCGATCCACAGTCAGGAGCTCTATGAACGATTGAAGGCAAAGAACCTGCTGATCGTGCCGGGTCACTACTTCTTCCCCGGCATCGACGATCCACAGTGGCGGCACAGCCAGGAGTGCATTCGCCTCAACTACTCCCAGAGCGAGGCGCTGGTGCGCCGTGGTATCGCCATTCTGGCAGAGGAGATCAACGGCCTCTATGGCAGCTGACTGCTGGTGTCAGATAGCAAAAAGGCCTGCAATCGCAGGCCTTTTTCATTCTCGGGTCGAGGGGATCACTCAGCCGGCAGCGCCAGCGGTTCACCCTGACCGATGGGGATGGCGCGTGGCTTGAGTGCCTCGGGCAGCTCGCGAGCCAGATCGATGACCAGCAGACCATGCTCCAGGCGGGCATCCCGCACCTCGACATGCTGGCTCAGCTTGAAGGCGAGTTCGAAGTCACGCTCGGCGATCCCCTGGTGGAGGAACTGACGCTCGGTGGGAGCCGCCCCTTTGCGCCCCTTGATCTTGAGGGTGCCATTTTCGGTTTCCAGTTCCAGCTCTTCGCGCTCGAAGCCAGCCACCGCCAGGGTGATGCGGTAGCCATCTTGCCCCCGCTTTTCGATGTTGTAAGGGGGATAGGCCGAGGTCTTGTGTTCTAACAGGCCTTCCAGCTCACGGGCCATCCGCTCGAAGCCGACGGCATTGGAATAGAGATGAGAAAAATCGAGGTTACGCATAATCCTATCCTTCTAATAAGCAACAGGTTTAAAGACTGTGGGCCCATATCGGCACCCGATAAGCAGAGCCAGAGACGGGCTTAGCCGTTGATCTCTATCTTGCGCGGCTTCATCGCCTCGGGCACTTCGCGCACCAGGTCGATGTGCAGCAGACCATTCTTGAGATCGGCCCCTTTCACCCGCACATAATCTGCCAACTGGAAGCGACGCTCGAAGCCTCGTTCGGCGATCCCTTGATACAGATAGTGACGTTCACCGTCAGCCTGTTTGCTGCCCTTCACCGTCAGCAGGTTTTCCTGGAAACTCAGCTCCAGCTCTTCCTGGGTGAAGCCCGCCACCGCCATGCTGATGCGGTAGTCGCTGTCGCCCAACTGCTCGATGTTGTAGGGGGGATAACCGGCATTGCCGTTGCTGGCTGCAGACTCGATGAGATTGGCCAGACGATCGAAACCGATAGCAGAACGATAGAGCGGAGAAAAGTCGATAGAACGCATAGTATTATCCTCTTGTGAGCGATAACTGATCATTTACCCTCCAGTTGGACGGGCGCCTGGTCGAAACCTCTGTCGAGCGTTCCGGCCTTGTTACCTATATAGGGGCCCGCTTTCGGCTTTCAAGGGCCCTGATCGAAAAATCTTCTTGCCGCCCGTTGCAGGCTTTTGCCACATTCAGCTTTCTCCCCCAGTCGCAAACATGGCACCCTGAGCGGAGATCTTGAGGAGCCATATCATGTCCCGTTCAGAACGCCTGCTAGCCCTGCTGCAACTGCTGCGCGGCCACCGCTACGCCATCACCGGCAGCGAGCTGGCCAGCCAGCTTGGCATCAGTCTGCGCACCCTTTATCGAGATATCGCTACCCTGCAGGCACAGGGTGCCCACATCGAGGGGGAAGCGGGCATCGGCTATCTGCTGCGTCCCGGCTTCATGCTGCCGCCGCTGATGTTCAGTGAGGAGGAGCTGGATGCGCTGGTGCTGGGATCACGCTGGGTGGCAGCCCATGCAGATCATGCCCTCAGCACCGCCGCCAGCAGTGCGCTGGCCAAGATTGAGGCCGTGCTACCCGCCGACTACCGCCAACAGCTGCATACCAATGCTCTGCTGATCGGTACCTCTCGCGGTGACAGCCCCTTCGACGAGGCTCCGCTGCGCAGCGCCATCCGCCAGCAGCGCAAGGTGAGCCTGAGCTATCGGGATCTCAAGGAGGAGAGTTCGGAGCGCACTGTCTGGCCCTGTGCCCTCGGCTACTTCGACCAGGTGCGGGTACTGGTGGCCTGGTGCGAGCTGCGCCAGGGCTTTCGCCACTTTCGGGTGGACAGGATCAGCGCGATGCGGCTGGAAGCGGAACCTTATCCAGGCAGCCGGGAGCGGCTGCTCAAGGAGTGGCGCGACAGCCAGCAGATCCCGCAGCCCAGATTCATTGCTGACAGAAACTGACAGCAGGCAGCGCCATGCTGACGGGGTCGGCGCCGATGCGTCATCCCATCAGCAAGGAGCATTACCATGTTAATCCCCCAGTTCACCATCCTCTACGTTGCCAACCCGGCTCGCAGCGCGCTCTTCTATCGCGAGCTGTTCGGACGCCCACCGGTGGAGGAGTCCCCCACCTTTGCCATGTTCGTGTTCGAATCGGGCACCAGACTGGCACTCTGGTCCAGTGCCACGGTCGAGCCCGCCGTGACCCAAACAGCCGGGGGCATGGAGCTGGCCTTCGCCCTCCCCGACGATGCCGCCGTCGATCGTCTGTCTGTCGAGTGGCAGGCGCGCGGGCTCCCCCTGATCCAGGCACCGACCCGGATGGAATTTGGCTACACCTGCATGGCGCTCGATCCGGATGGCCATCGCCTGCGCCTCTACTGCCCGGCCCCAGAGCTGGTCTGACACTGGCGGTATCGGAGCGGGTGTTTCACGTGGAACGTGACATCGTCGTCCAATCCTGAAAACAAAAAGCCGGTCACTGGGACCGGCTTTTTTATCTTCTGCTGATGCGTCTTAGACGTCGAGGTTCGCCACACGCAGGGCGTTGGTCTCGATAAAGTCGCGACGCGGTTCGACCGCATCCCCCATCAGGGTGGAGAACAGCTGATCGGCACCGACCGCATCGTCGATGGAGACACGCAGCATGCGACGCGCTTCCGGATCCATGGTGGTTTCCCACAGCTGATCCGGGTTCATCTCGCCCAGACCTTTATAGCGCTGGATATAGATGCCGCGCTTGCCTTCGCTCATCAGCCATTCGACCGCTTCCACGAAGTTAGCAACCGGCTTCACCTTCTCGCCACGCTTGATGAAACCACCCTCCTCGATCAGGTTGGCGATCTCCTTGCCCAGCGAAACCAGTTGACGGTATTCGGCAGACTGCAGGAAGTCATAGCTCAGAGGGTATTCACGATCGACCCCGTGCTGGCGTACCACGGCGTGGGGCACAAACAGGCTGCGCTCCTCGTCACGACGTACCTGCATCTGGTACTGCACGCCCTGGTTGCTCTCGTTGAGCACAGCTTCCATGGCCTGGCACCAGGCCTGCAGTGAGCTCTCGCTGGCCAGCAGGGCTTCGGTCAGCTCAGGCTGATAGATCAGCTGGGTCAGCACGGCGTCCGGCGCACGGCGGGACATGCGGGTGATCAGGTGAGAGACGGCGCGATGCTGGTTGACCAGACGCTCCAGTGCCTCGCCACCAATGGCCGGGGCAGACTCGTTGACGTGCAGGGTCGCACCGTCCAGTGCCATGGCAGTCTGGTATTGCAGCAGCGCATCTTCGTCTTTCAGATACTGCTCCTGCTTGCCCTTCTTCACCTTGTAGAGCGGCGGCTGGGCGATGAAGACATAGCCACGCTCGATGATTTCCGGCATCTGGCGGTAGAAGAAGGTCAGCAGCAGGGTCCGGATGTGCGCACCATCGACGTCCGCATCCGTCATGATGATGATGTTGTGGTAGCGCAGCTTGTCCGGGTTGTACTCGTCACGACCGATACCACAGCCCAGGGCGGTGATCAGGGTGCCCACCTCTTGCGAGGAGATCATCTTGTCGAAACGCGCCTTCTCCACGTTCAGGATCTTGCCCTTGAGCGGCAGAATGGCCTGGTTCTTTCGGTTGCGACCCTGCTTGGCGGAGCCGCCTGCAGAGTCCCCTTCCACTATGTAGAGTTCGGACAGGGCCGGGTCTTTCTCCTGGCAATCCGCCAGCTTGCCGGGCAGGCCGGCGATGTCGAGTGCACCCTTGCGACGGGTCAGTTCGCGGGCCTTGCGGGCCGCTTCACGGGCGCGGGCCGCGTCGATGATCTTGTTGACCACTATCTTGGCATCGGCCGGGTTTTCCAGCAGGAAGTCAGCAAGCTTCTCGCCCATCGCCTGTTCGACCGCGGTCTTCACCTCGGACGAGACCAGCTTGTCCTTGGTCTGGGAGGAGAACTTGGGATCAGGCACCTTGACGGAGATAACGGCAATCAGACCTTCACGCACGTCGTCGCCACTGGCGGCAGACTTGGCCTTCTTGCTGTAGTCCTCTTTGTCCATGTAGGTGTTGAGGGTGCGGGTCAGCGCGGTACGGAAACCCACTAGGTGGGTACCCCCATCCCGCTGCGGGATGTTGTTGGTGAAGCAGTAGACCCCTTCCTGATAGGCGTCGTTCCACTGCATGGCCACTTCGACACCGATGCCATCCTGCTCGGTGGTGAAGTGGAACACCTTCGGGTGGATCGGGGTCTTGTTCTGGTTCAGGTATTCGACGAAGGCCTTGATGCCACCCTCGTAGCAGAAATGCACCTCACGGCCGTCGCGCTCATCGTGCAGGCGGATGGACACACCGGAGTTGAGGAAGGAGAGCTCGCGCAGACGCTTGGCCAGGATCTCGTAGTGGAACAGGGTGTCGCTGAAGATGGTCGGGCTCGGCCAGAAGCGCACCTCGGTACCGGTGCCGGAGGCACTGTCGCCGATCTGCTTGAGCGGCGCCTGCGGCTCGCCCAGGTGATAGGTCTGCTCATAGACGTGGCCGTTGCGGCGAATGGTCAGCAGCAGCTTGTCAGACAAGGCATTGACGACGGAGACGCCCACGCCGTGCAGACCACCGGACACCTTGTAGGAGTTGTCATCGAACTTGCCGCCCGCGTGCAGCACCGTCATGATGACTTCGGCGGCGGAACGGCCCTCTTCCGGGTGGATGTCCACCGGGATGCCCCGACCGTTGTCACGCACCGAGACGGAACCGTCCGAGTGGATCTTGACCTGGATCTCGGAGCAGTAGCCAGCCAGAGCCTCATCGATGGAGTTATCGACGACCTCGAACACCATGTGGTGCAGACCCGAGCCATCATCCGTATCGCCGATATACATCCCCGGGCGCTTGCGGACCGCATCCAGGCCCTTCAGCACCTTGATATTCGAGGAGTCGTAAGTATTTTCACTCATAGCTTACTCTCTGCCTTCTCTAATGTTTCGGAGATCTTGCCTTGTTCCACGTGGAACAGCTTGCAGTCACTCGCATCCATCATGTCTGCGAGCTGACCGGTGTCGATGGCGGTGATAAACACCTGGGACGCACACTGCTTCAGCCTTGCGGCCAACAGGCGGCGCTTGTCGACATCCAGTTCAGAGGCAAAATCATCAATTAAAAAAATACAGCCACGGCTGCTATGTTGATTCAAATAGAGCCCTTGGGCCAGTCGCATGGCGCAGACCAGCAACTTCAGCTGGCCCCTGGACAAAATATCCTGAGCGGGTACCCCGTTCGCCTTGAGCCGTACATCGGCCTTCTGCGGGCCAACCCCTGTATAGCCCAGTGAACGATCCCGCTCGAACCCCGCCTCCAGCAAGTCGCCGAGGGGAGTCTCTCTCTCCCAGCCCCGATAGAAACCGAGACTGATGTCGAATTCCGGCAAGAAATCCGCCGTCATCTCCTTGATCAGGGGCGTAATGGCCTGACAATAACTGGCGCGAAACTCGGCCAACTCGCCCCCCAGCCGCACCAACTCCTGATCCCAGAACGCCAACTGGCGATACTGACTGCTTTGACGCAGCAGGGCGTTACGTTGTTTCAGCAACCGCCGCACCCGTCCCCACAGGGAGAAGAAGCCCGGCTCCTGATGAAAAACGCCCCAATCGAGCCAGGCCCGGCGAGCCTGGGGCCCCCCGGTCAGCAGGTTGAAACCATCGGGATGGATCAACTGCACCGGCAGCAACTCGGCCAGATCGGCCAGCCGCTGGGCCTGGGCACCCGCGATCTTGAGCTGGGTCTCCCCGCCCTTGTCCTTGGCGAGCCCGATGGGCACCTGACGCCCCTCCAGCTCGCACTGGGCAAACAGGGTAAAGGCCCGCTCGCCCTGGCGGATGACCCGCCCGGTCAGGTGAGTACGAAAAGAACGGCCGAGACCCAGGTAATGAATGGCTTCCAGCACGCTGGTCTTGCCGCTGCCATTGCACCCGACCAGGATATTGAGGCCGGGGGACAGCACGAGACTGGCCTGCTGGATATTGCGAAAGTCGCTGAGCTGGAGTTTGACCAGGGACACGACTAGATCCGCATCGGCATCACCACGTATTGGGCATCTTGGCTCTCAAAATCCTCAATAATGGCGCTGCTGATGGAATCGCTCAGGCTGATCCGGATTTGGTCACATTTTAACGTATTCAGCACGTCCAGCACATAGGAGACGTTGAAGCCGATCTCCATCTCGCCAGCCTCGTATTGTACGTCAAGCAGCTCTTCCGCTTCTTCCTGTTCCGGGTTGTTGGCGGTGATGCGCAGCAAATGCTGCTGCAAATTGAGACGCACCCCACGGAATTTTTCGTTGGAGAGAATGGCGGCGCGGGCGAAGGCCTGGCGCAAGTCTTCACGACCGGCGATCAGGGCCTTGTCGCTGCCCCGCGGGATGACACGGCGCCAATCCGGGAAGCGGCCATCCACCAGCTTGGAGGTGAAGATGAAGCCATCGAGGGCGGCGCGCAGGTTGTTGCGACCGATCTGCAACCGGACCGGCTTGTCTTCCGCTTCCAGCAGACGGACCAGTTCCAGCACCCCTTTGCGCGGCAGGATGACCTGATGATCGGGCAGCGATTCCTGCACCACCTCGCGGCGACAGGTCGCCAGCCGGTGACCATCGGTGGCGACGGTGCGCAGGCCGTGGCCCTCGCTCTCGAACAGCATGCCGTTCAGGTAGTAGCGCACATCCTGGCTGGCCATGGAGAACTGGGTCGCGTCGATGAGTTTCTTAAGCTCCAGCTGGCTGATGTCGAACTCGAGCACCGACTCCCAATCCTCGATGTTCGGGTATTCGGTCGCTGGCAGGGTCGACAGGTTGAAGCGGGAGCGGCCGGAACGGATGATCAGCCGCTCACCTTCGGTGTTGAGACGAATGTCCGCCCCTTCCGGCAGGCCACGGCAGATATCCAGCAGCTTGCGGGCCGGCACTGTGGTGCGGCCATCCTGACTGTCGTTGTTGAGATAGACCTGACCGATCATCTCCACCTCGAGGTCGGTCCCGGTCAGCGACAGCAGACCGTTGCTGACATCGAGCAGCACGTTGCCGAGGATGGGCAGGGTCGGCCGGCCACCCAGGGCACCGGACACCAGTTGCAGAGGACGTAACAGGGCCTCACGGCTAATTTCGAGCTGCATCTGTGCTCTCCGTAGTTATTGGGAGGAAAGGGTTCGGATCAGGCTGGCATATTCGCGCTGCATCTGTGCACTCGGTTCCGTCAGGAAGAAAGGGTACGGATCAGGTTGGAATAGTCTTCCTTGATGTCGTGACTCTCCTCCTTCAGCTGCTCAATCTTGCGGCAGGCATGAAGGACTGTGGTGTGGTCACGGCCACCGAAGGCATCCCCGATTTCCGGCAAACTGTGGTTGGTCAGCTCCTTGGCCAAGGCCATCGCCAACTGGCGCGGCCGGGCGACGGAGCGGGAGCGGCGCTTGGACAGCAGGTCCGCCAGCTTGATCTTGTAGTACTCCGCCACCGTCTTCTGGATGTTGTCGATGGTGACCAGCTTCTCCTGCAGCGCCAGCAGGTCGCGCAGCGCCTCGCGCACGAAGTCGATGTTGATGGCTCGGCCGGTGAAGTTGGCGTTGGCGATCACCCGGTTGAGGGCCCCTTCCAGCTCACGAACGTTGGATCTCAGTCGCTTGGCTATAAAGAAGGCCACTTCGTCCGGCAGGTGGATCTGGTTCTCGTCCGCCTTGCGCATCAGAATGGCAACCCGGGTCTCCAGCTCTGGCGGCTCGATCGCCACGGTCAGACCCCAGCCGAAACGGGACTTGAGACGATCCTCCACCCCGTTGATCTCCTTCGGATAGCGATCCGAGGTCAGGATGATCTGCTGGTTGCCCTCGAGCAGGGCGTTGAAGGTGTGGAAGAACTCCTCCTGGGAGCGCTCCTTGTTGGCGAAAAACTGGATGTCATCGATGAGCAGGGCATCGACGCTACGGTAATAACGCTTGAACTCTTCAATGGCGTTATTCTGCAGCGCCTTCACCATGTCCTGAACGAAACGCTCGGAGTGCATGTAGATGACTTTGGCGTCTTTCTTGCGATCCTTGATGGCATTGCCGACGGCGTGCAGCAGGTGGGTCTTGCCCAGACCGGTGCCACCGTAGAGGAACAGCGGGTTGTAGGCGCCACCCGGATTGTCGGCCACCTGACGGGCCGCCGCACGGGCCAACTGGTTGGACTTACCCTCGACGAAATTCTCGAAGGTATAGTTCACGTTGGTGTTGCTCTTGTGGTTCGGCTCGGGCTTGGTTTCGGTCTTGCTTTCCCAGCTCTTGTGAGAGTTATTCAC